>NZ_JBEZBW010000015.1:0-121345 GCF_040647305.1 Saccharothrix sp. NPDC042600
GCGACCGGTTCGCCGCCGACGGCCCGCCCGTGCTGGTGACCGACGACGACGCGACCCGGTTCGCCCACCACCCGAGCAGCGCGCCGCCGGCGTCGTCCGGCCCGGACGACCTCGCCTACGTCGTCTACACCTCGGGATCGACCGGGCGGCCCAAGGGCGTGATGGTCGAGCACCGGGGCATCGCGTCCTACCTGCGCGGAATGCAGCACGACTTCCCGCTCACGCCCGAGGACCGCGTGCTCCAGGCGACCTCGCTGTCCTTCGACGTGTCGGTGTACGAGATCTTCTGGCCGTTGCAGGTGGGCGCGGCGGTGGTGCTGCCCGCGCCCGGCGGGCACACCGACCCGTACCACCTGTCGGAGCTGATCCAGCGGCACGGCGTGACGTGCCTGCACTTCGTGCCGTCGCTGATGCGGTTGTTCGTGGAGGAGGCCGACCCGGGGGCGGGCGCCGGGCTGCGGCGGGTGTTCGTGTCCGGTGAGGCGCTGGACCCGTCGCTGGTGGCGCTGGTGCACGAGCGGACCTCGGCGGAGCTGGTGAACCTGTACGGGGCGACGGAGGTGTCGGTCGACTCGACCTACTGGACCGCCGACCGCGCCAAGCCCGACCGCCCGGTGCTGGTGGGGCGGCCGATGGCCAACGCCACGGCGTACGTGCTGGACCAGCGGTTGCGACCCAAGCCCGCGGGCGTGGTCGGCGAGGTCTTCCTGGGCGGCGCGAGCGTCACCCGCGGCTACCACGCGCGGCCGGCGCTGACGGCGGAGCGGTTCGTGCCCGACCCGTTCGGGCCACCCGGGTCGCGGCTGTACCGGACCGGCGACCTGGGCCGGGTGACCCCGGACGGCGAGCTGGAGTTCCTGGGGCGGCGCGACCACCAGTTCAAGCTGCGCGGGTGGCGGGTGGAGGCCGGCGAGATCGAGGCGGCGATCACCGCGCACCCCGGCGTGAACGGCGCGGTCGTGGTGACCGAGGGGGCGCACGAGCACGCGACCCTGCTGGCCTACGTGGGCGCGGACGCGGGGCTGGACCAGGCGGCGCTGCGGGAGTTCCTGGCGCGGCGCCTGCCCCGACCGCTGGTGCCGGCGCGGTTCATCCGCCTGGACCGCCTGCCGATCTCCCCCAACGGCAAGGTGGACCGCGCCGCCCTGCCCAAGCCCGACCAGGCGCCCGCCGAGCCCGCGCCGACCACCGCGGCACCGCCGACGCACGCCGCGGACGGTCGGCCCGCGTTGGAGCACGCCGCGGACGGTCGGCCGGCGCTGGAGCGCGGCTCGGACGGTCGGCCGGTGTTGGAGGTGGTGCTGGCGGTCGCGGCCGAGGTGCTGGGCGCGCCGATCGGGCCGGAGGACAGCTTCTTCGGCTCCGGCGGCAACTCCATCCAGGCCACCCGGCTGGCCGCCCGCCTGCGCGCCGCCCTGCGCACCGACGTCCCGGTGCGGCTGGCGTTCGAGGCGCCCACGCCGGCCGCGATGGCGGCGCTGCTGTCCCCGCCGTCCCCCGAGCCCGTCGCCGAGGTCTCCCGGGCCGAGCAACGGATCTGGCTGCTCAGCCGGCTCGGCGGCCACCCCGCCGAGTACGCGATCCCCGTGGCGCTGCGCCTGGCCGGCCCGCTGGACGTCGCCAAGCTCAAGAACGCCGTGGACGCGGTCGTGCGCCGCCACGAAGGCCTGCGGCACGTCTTCCCCGAGGTCGACGGCTCCCCGACGCGGGCCGTGCTCGACCCGGGCTCGATCACCGTGGCCGAGGAGGCGAACCGGTCGGTGCGCGAGGTGCTCGCCGAGGGTGTCGCCGCGCTGGACCCCGCGACCGGCCCACTGGCCCGCTTCACGCTGGTCAACCAGGGCCCGCAGGACCACGTGCTGGCCATCGTGCTGCACCACCTCATCGCCGACGGCTGGTCGGTGGACGTGCTGCTGCGCGACATCGCCGCCCACTACACCGGCGCGCCGACCGCCACCCCCGGCCGCTACGCCGACTACCTCGCCCTGGAACGGGCCGAGGAGCAGGACGGCGCCCTGGGCCGCGCCCTGGAGCACTTCGTCACCGCGCTGGACGGCGTGCCCGACGAGGTCAGCTTCCCGCCCGACCACCCCCGCCCCGCGCAACGCACCGGGCGCGGCGACGTCGTGCGCCACCGGATCGACGCCGCGCCGGTCACCGCGCTGGCCGAACGCCTGCGCACCACGCCGTTCGCGGTGCTGCTGGCGGCGGTGGGCGTGCTGCTGCACCGCGTCGGCGGCCACCGGGACGTGGTGGTCGGCACGGCCGTCGCCCGCCGGCCCGACGCCGGGCTGGACCACCTGGTCGGCCTGTGCCTGAACACGCTCGCCCTGCGCTGGCCCGTGCAGCCGCACGACACGCTGGGCGAGGTGGTCCGCGCCGTGACCGACCGGCTCGCCGACGGCCTCCAGCACGACGCCGCGTCGTTCGACCGGGTGGTGGACAAGCTCGCCCCCGCCCGCGACAGCGGTCGCACCCCGGTGTTCCAGGTGATGGCCCTGTACGAGGAGCCGTACGAGACCGCGCTGGCGCTGCCGGACGTGACGACCACCGACGTGACCGTCCACTGTGGATCCGCGCAGGCGGACGCGGCGTTCGGGTTCGTGCCGCGCGAGGGCGGGATCGACCTCACCCTCCAGTTCTCCACCGACGTGTTCACCCGCGCCACGGCGAGCCGGTGGGCGCGCCGCCTGGCGACCCTGCTGGCCGGCGCGCGGGCGGACACCAGGGTCGCGGACCTGCCGCTGCTGCCGGAGGACGAAAGCCAGGACCTGGAACGCTGGAGCGGCACCACAGGGGAAGCGCCGACCACCACGCTGCACGCCCTCGCCCACGAGATCGCCCAACGCCACCCCGACCGCCCGGCGATCCACTTCGGACAGAACAGCCTGACCTACGGCGAGTTCGACGCGCGATCCGCTCAGCTCGCCCACGAGTTGCGCGCCCGCGGCGTCCGAGCCGAAACCCCGGTCGTGGTGTGCCTGGAACGCTCTCCCGAGGCGCTGATCGCCGTCTACGGCGTGCTGAAGGCCGGCGGCGCGTACGTGCCGGTGGAGACCAGCAACCCCGACCTGCGGATCGCCGAGCTGATCGCCGACTCCGGAGCGGCGCTGGTCCTCACCCAGCGGCGACTCGCCGACCGCCTGGCCGCGCTGGGCGCGGAGGTCGTGGTGGTGGACGAGCCGCTGCCCCGGCACCCCACCACCGACCCGGAGCCGCTCACCGGTCCCGACCACCTGGCGTACGTGATCTACACGTCCGGCTCCACCGGCCGCCCCAAGGGCGTGATGGTGCAGCACGGGTCGGTGCTGAACTTCCTCGACGCGCTGGACCGCCGCTTCGACCTCACCCCCGACGACCGGCTGCTGCACAAGTCCCCGCTGGCGTTCGACGTGTCGGTGCGCGAGGTCTTCTGGGCGCTGACCCGGGGCGCGTCGGTCGTCGTCGCCGAACCCGGCCGGCACGCCGACCCCGGCCACCTGGTGGACCTGGTCGAGCGGGAGCGGGTCACCGTCGCGCACTTCGTGCCCAGCTCGCTGGCGGTGTTCCTGGAGGGCCTGCCCGGACCGGGCCGGTGCCCGACCCTGCGGCACGTCCTCACCAGCGGCGAGACGCTGCCCGTGACCACGGCCCGAGCCGCGCGCGACCTGCTGGGAGCCCGGCTGCGCAACATGTACGGCCCCACCGAGACCACAGTCGAGATGACCGACCACGACGTCGTGGACGACACCGTGGACCGGCTGCCGATCGGCCACCCGTTCGAGGGCGCGGTCGTGCGCGTGCTGGACGCGGACCTGCGGCCGGTGCCGCCGGGCAGCACCGGTGAGCTGTGCGTCGGCGGCCTGCCGGTGGCGCGCGGCTACCTGGGCCGCCCGGCGCTGACCGCCGAGCGGTTCGTGCCCGACCCGCTGGGGCCGGCGGGCGCGCGGCTGTACCGCACCGGCGACCTGGCCCGGCTGCTGCCCGACGGGCAACTGGACTTCCTGGGCCGCAACGACTTCCAGGTCAAGGTGCGCGGGCACCGGATCGAGCCCGGCGAGGTCGAGGCGGTGCTCGGCGCGCTGCCCGGCGTGCACGGGGCGCTGGTCACCGCGCACGACGACCGGCTCATCGGCTACGCCGTCACCGACCGGGACGGCGAGGAGCTGCGGACGGCGCTGGCCGAGCGGCTGCCCGAGCACCTGGTGCCCTCGGTGGTGCTGACCCTGGACCGGTTCCCGTTGACCGGCAACGGCAAGCTCGACCGCGCGGCGCTGCCCACCCCCACCGGCCGGCACACCGGCGACAGCCGCCCGCTGACCGCGACCGAGGCGGCGCTGGCCGCGATCTGGCGCGACCTGCTGGACGTGCCGGAGGTGCGGGCGGACGACCACTTCTTCGCGCTGGGCGGCCACTCGCTGCTCGCGGCCCGGGTCGCCGCCCGCGCCGGCGCCGCGCTGGGCGTGGCGCTGCCCTTGCCGACCGTGCTGCGCTTCCCCCGCCTCGCGGACCTGGCGACCGCGGTGGACGGCACGCGCGCCGACCGCGAACCCGTCCGGCCCCGGCCCGACCGGCGGCGCCGCGCGCCGCTGTCGTCCGCGCAGCGCCGGCTGTGGATCGAGGAGAACCTGCGACCCGGCACCGCCACCTACACCGTGGCCGAGGCGTTCCGCCTGCGCGGCGAGCTGGACGAGGAGGCGTTCGCGGCGGCCGTGGACGACGTGCTGCGCCGCCACGACGCGCTGCGCGCCCACGTCGAGTCCGTCGAGGACGGTGAACCGGAGCTGGTGGTCGCGCCCGAGCCGCGCACCGCGCTGCGCGTCGGCGACCTGCCGGCCGACCGGGTGCGGGACGCGCTGGCCGCCGAGTCGGCCCGGGTGTTCGACCCGGCCGGCCCGCTGGTGGCCACGAGCCTGCACCGGCTCGCGCCCGACGAGTGGCTGTTCCAGTTCACCGCGCACCACCTGGTGGTGGACGGCTGGTCGCTGGACGTGCTGTGGCGCGACCTGGCCGCCTGCTACCACGACCGCCGCGCAGGCCGCGCGCCGCGACCGCGCGACGGGCTGACCTTCACCGACTACACGTGGTGGGAGCGGGACGTGCGGTCCCGCGACCTGGAACCGCACCTGGCGTTCTGGCGCGGGGAACTGGCCGGGTTGCGCCCGCAGCCCCCGGCCGACGCGCACGGCCCCGGCGCGGTGCTGGACTTCGCGCTCGGCGCGGCGCTGTCCGACGAGCTGCGCGCCACCGCCGCCGGCCTGGGCGTCTCGCCGTTCGTGCTCGGGCTGACCGCGTTCGCGCTGGCGCTGGGCGAGGACTCGCCGGGCGCGATCGGCGTGGAGGTGGCCAACCGGGCCTCCGCCGAGACCGCCGACCTGGTGGGGCTGTTCGTCAACCACGTGCCGGTGCGGGTGGCGCCGCGCGGCACCGGCCGGGCGGCGGTGGCGGCGGTGGACGAGGCCCGCCGGCGCGTCCTGCCGCACGAGCACGTGCCGTTCGACCTGGTGGTGGACCTGCTGGGGCCCGGGAGGGCGCCGACGAGCGTGGCGTTCTCGCACCTGGACGTGCGCGGGCACTCGCCGCGGCTGGACGGCGTCACCGCCACCCGGCTCACCCCGCCGCACAACGGCACCGCCAAGTTCGACCTCCTGCTGGAGGTGCTGGACACCGAGCACGGCCTGACCGGGGCGTTCGAGTACCGGCCCGAGCGGTTCACCGCCGCCCGCGTCGCGCAGGTCCGCAACCACTGGGAGGCCGCGCTGCTGACGCTGCTGGCCGACCCGGACCTGCCGGTGGACGCCCGCCGACCCGATTTCGCGTGATGTCGAGGGGGAACGACGTGCTGTCAACGGTCGATCCGGCGGCGGAGCTGAGCACCACCGCCGCCGAGGTCCTGGAACACGTGGACGCCGCGGTGGCGGCGTACCCGGAGGTGCCGATCGCCCGCGTGCGGGTCGAGGTCGCGGGCATCCCGCGCACCCTGCTGCTGAAGCTGGAGGGCCGCTCGCCGTGGCGGTCCATCAAGGGCCGCACCGCGCTGGGCCTGGTCCGCTCGATCGCGCCGCGCATGGCGTCGCGGGACGTCACGGTCGTGGAGTCCACCTCGGGCAACCTGGGCGTGGCGCTGTCGGCGATCTGCCGCGACCTGGGCCTGCCGTTCGTGGCCGTGGTGGACCTCAAGCAGTCGCCGGTGATCCAGGCGGCGATCGAGGCCAACGGCGCGCGGCTGGAGGTCGTGCGGACGCCGGCGGCGGCCACCACGCACCTGCTGGACCGGCTGGACCGGGTGCGCAAGCTGGTCGCCGAGATCCCCGGCGCGGTGTGGCCCAACCAGTACGAGAACGACGCCAACCGGCACGTGCACGAGACGTGGACCGCGCCGGAGATCGACCGCCAGGTCGGCGGCGAGGCGCAGGCGGTGTTCGTCGCGGTGTCCACCGGGGGCACGCTGGCGGGCCTGGCCGCCCACTTCCGCCGCGCCCGCCCGGCGACGCGCCTGGTGGCCGTGGACGTCGAGGGCTCGACGGTGTTCGGCGGCGTGCCCGGCGGGCGCGTGCTGACCGGCATCGGCGCGAGCCGCCGCTCCACCTTCCTGACCCGCGCCGAGTGCGACGACCTGGTGTACGTGCGGGAGGCGGCGGCGATCGCCGCGTGCCACGTGCTGCGCGCCGACACCGGGATCGCGGTCGGCGGGTCCAGCGGCGCGGTCGTCGCAGGCGCGCTGGACCACCTCGCCGCCCACCCCGGGCTGACCACCGCCGTGTGCGTGTGCGCCGACCTCGGCGAGAACTACGCGCGCACGGTCTACGACCCCGACTGGCTGGCGCCGCTGCGCCTCACCGACGACCCCGGACTCCTGCGGTCCCGCCTGCGCGGGGCGCGCTTCCACCACGCCGAACCGGACACCGGACAGGAGAGCACCCCATGACCGCCATCCGCGAGATCCGGCTCAGCGAGCCGGAGTCCGCGCAGGCCGCGCTGCTCGCGCTGGAGTGCGCGCAGCGCTACGCCGAACCCGACTCCGCCGACTTCCTCGCCGACGCCGCCGTGCTGGCCCACGACCTGCCCCGGGCGGTGCGCCGGGAGGTCGAGCGCGCCCGCCTGGACGACCGGCTGCACGCGCTGGTCGTGCGCGGCAACGACGTCGACCAGGACGCGCTCGGCCCGACCCCGCCGCATTGGCGGCAGGCGCGCACCGCCGCGTCCCGCCGCTACGGCTTCCTCCTGGTGCTCTACGCCTCGCTGCTCGGCGACGTGGTCGGCTGGGCCACCCAGCAGGACGGCCGCGT
The DNA here is from genome assembly GCF_040647305.1 of Saccharothrix sp. NPDC042600. NCBI lineage: Bacteria > Bacillati > Actinomycetota > Actinomycetes > Pseudonocardiales > Pseudonocardiaceae > Saccharothrix > Saccharothrix sp. NPDC042600. The sequence continues at coordinate 7,269 of NZ_JBEZBW010000015.1, forward strand.
GGTGACCGACGTGCTGCCCATCGAGGGGCAGGAGGACTCGCTGGTCAGCTCCAGCAGCAGCGTGGAGCTGGGCTGGCACACCGAGGACGCGTTCTCCCCCTACCGGGCCGACTACGTGGGCCTGTTCTCGCTGCGCAACCCCGACTCGGTGGCCACCACCGTGGCCGGGCTGGACCCCGACCTGGTCGGGCCGGCCGTGGTGGACGTGCTGTTCGGCGAGCGCTTCCACATCCGCCCCGACAACTCCCACCTGCCCACGCACAACAGCGGCGGCCGGTTGAGCGACTACTTCGCCGGCATCGTCGAGGCGGTGGAGAACCCGCGCGCGGTGTCGATCCTGCGCGGGCACCGCGACGCGCCGCAGTTGTGCGTGGACAGCGACTTCACCACCGCCGTGGACGGCGACGCCGAGGCCGCGGGCGCGTTGGACACGCTCATCAAGCACCTCGGCGGCGCGCTGTACGAGGTGGTGCTGGGCCCGGGTGACGTGGCGTTCCTGGACAACCGCAACGTCGTGCACGGCCGCCGCCCGTTCCGGGCCCGGTTCGACGGCACGGACCGCTGGCTCAAGCGCATCAACGTGACCGCGGACCTGCGCAAGTCGCGGGCGGCGCGGCGCGACGCCCAGGCGCGCGTGCTGGGTGAGGCGTGATGGTGCGCGACCTGCCGGCCGCCGCGCTGGAGGACTGGTTGCGCGAGCGGTACTTCACCGCCCGCGTGGACGTCTCCAGCAGCGGTGTGGCCGACCACCGGCTGGCGGACCTGCGGCGGTTGGGCGGGATCACCGTCGAGGAGCTGGACGCGGTGGTGTTCCGCGACGGGCCGTCGCTGGGCGCGGAGCGGCTGCGGGCGGCGCTGGCGGACCGGCTGCGGCCCGGACCCGACCACGTCGTGATGACCGCGCACGGGTCCAGCGAGGCGTTGTTCCTGGCGATGACCGCGCTGGTGCGGCCCGGTGACGAGGTGGTGGTGCCCGACCCCGCCTACCACTCGCTGTCGGCGCTGGCGCGGGCGTGCGGGGCGGTGCTGCGGCCGTGGCCGGTGCTGGGCGCGGCACCCGACCCGGCGGACCTGCGGGCGTTGTTGACGCCCCGCACCCGGCTGGTCGTGGTGAACTTCCCGCACAACCCCACCGGGGTGACCGTGGACGCGGCGGTGCAGGCCGAACTGCTCGACGTGGTCGGGCGCAGCGGGGCGTACCTGTTGTGGGACAACGCGTTCCGCGACCTGGTCTACGACGCGCCGCCGCTGCCGGAGCCGACCGCGCTGGGCGGGCGGGTGCTGTCCACCGGCACGCTGTCCAAGGCCCACGGGCTGCCCGGCCTGCGGGTCGGGTGGTGCGTGCTGCCCGCCGACCTCGCGCCGGAGCTGGTCCGCGTCCGGGACTACCTGACGCTGAGCCTGTCGCCGCTGACCGAACTGCTCGCCGCGGTCGCCGTGGAGCACGCCGACGAGCTGATCGCGCCCCGGCTGGCGGAGGCGACCGCCAACCGGCGGCGGCTGCTGGACTGGGCCGCCGCGCACGGCGTGGACTGCCCCGCGCCGGGCGGCGGGGTGACCGCGTTCCCCCGGTTCCCGGGGGTGGCCGACGTGACGCCGCTGTGCGACCGGCTGATGTCCGAACACGGCGTCCTGACCGTTCCGGGCGGTTGTTTCGGATTCCCCGATCGAATGCGGATCGGATTCGGCTGCGACCCCGCGGTGTTCGCGGCCGGGTTGACCGCGCTGGGCGCCGTGCTGGCGGAAAAACGGTTGCCGGCAAAACTGTGACTGGTTGACTACGCAGCGCAACATCGCCGTTTCGAGAGGAATCACCGTGGCAGCCATCGAGAACGCGCCACGCAGGCTGCGCGACAACAGGGACTTCCGGTTCTGGTGGGGCGGCACCGTGCTGTCGGCCATCGGCGACGAGGTCACGCTGATCGCGTTTCCCCTGCTCGTGCTGTTCCTGACCGGGTCGCCGACGCACGCGGGCCTGGTCGGCGGCGTGGCGGCCGTGCCGCCGCTGCTGCTGAGCGTGCCGATCGGCGTGCTGGCCGACCGGACGTCCCGGCGGGCGCTCATGCTCGGCGGTTCGGTGGTCAGCGCGATCTCCATCACGTCCATTCCGGTCGTGCACCTCCTGGGTGAACTCACCCTTCCGCATTTGTACGTGGTCGCATTTGTCAACAGCGTTGCGGCGACCGTGTACCGGATCGCCGACACCGCCGCGCTGCCCCGGATCGCGGGCGAGGAGAAACTGGGCGAGGCGGCGTCCCAGAGCGAGACGATCTGGGGCATCTCGGCCATCGTCGCGCCGCCGCTGGCCGGTCTGCTGTTCGAGACCGCCGGGCCGACCTCGCCGTTCTGGATCGACGCCGTGTCGTTCGTCGCGATCATGGTGTGCGTCCTGGCGATCCGGGCCCGGCTCGGCGCGGACAAGCCCTACCCGGAGGTGTCCTGGCGGCAGGACCTCACCACCGGCGCGCGCGTCACGTTGAGCCGGCCGCTGGTGCGGGCCCTGACGATCCTGACCGTCGCGGGCGACTTCCTGTTCGCGGGCATCGGCCTGCTGCTGATCGTCATGGTGCGGGAGAACGGCGCGTCGGGGCTGGAGACCGGCACGGTGTTCACCGCCGCCGCGGTGGGCGGCATCCTCGGCTCGATGCTCGCCGGCCGGGTCGAGGACCGGATCGGGATGGTCCCGGCCGTGCTGACCAAGCACTGGCTGACCGCCGCGCTGTTCCCGCTGCTGCTGGTGGACCTGCCCGGCTGGGCCACCGGGCTGGTCTGGGGCCTGATCTCGTTCCAGATCTCGATCCTCAACGTGATCCAGATGAAGTACCTGATGAGCGTCATCCCCAACAGCAAGCTCGGCCGCGTCGAGGGGTTCCTGACGTTCATCGAGCAGGGCAGCCTGCCGCTGGGCTACGCGCTCACCGGCGTGCTGCTGGGCCTGCTCGGCACCACGTCCACGCTGCTGGCCTACGAGGCCGTGCTGCTGGTCCTGGCCGTCTTCGCGACGGTCAGCCGGGGCCTGCGCACCCCCGCGCACCCCGACGAGCCCGCCCGATCATCGGGCTGACGCCAGGAGAGCTGATGACCCAGGTCGACTTCACCCGGTGGGACCTGCGCACCGACGCCGAGAAGCACGCCACCCCGACCGTCCTGAGTGGACCGCCGCCGGCGTGGTCGCCGGACACCACGTTGGCGCGGCTGGTGCTGGACCAGGCCGACCGCACCCCGGACGCGGACGCGGTCCGCATCGGCCCGGACGCCCTGACCTACCGCGAGTTGGCCGCCGGCGCGCGGCGGGTCGCGGCCTGGGTGGCCCGGCAGCCGCACACCGGGCCGCCGCGCGTCGGCGTGCTCGGCGAGCGGTCCCTTGCGACCTACCCGGTGCTGCTGGGGGTGCTGCTGGCGGGCGGCGCGTACGTGCCGCTGGACCCGGCGGCGCCGCCCGCCCGGCTGCGCGCGGTGCTGTCCCGGGCCGACGCGCACGCCGTGGTGACGACCGCGGAGAGCTGGGCGTTGTTGGAGCAGCCGGGGCTGCCCGCGCTGCTGACCGACCAGCCGCTGCCGTTCCAGCGGTCCAAGGTGGACAGCGGGCGGGTCGCGGTGCTGGCGGGCCTGCCCGACGCGGGCGAGCCGGTCGGGCCGACGCCGGACGACGTGGCCTACGTGATCTTCACGTCCGGTTCGACCGGCACGCCCAAGGGTGTGGTGGTGCAGCACCGGGCGGCGGTGAACCTGACCTGCTGGGCCCGCGACCTGGTGCCGATGGGGCCGGGCAGCCGGGTCACCCAGAACGCGTCGCTGCACTTCGACGCCTCGGTGCAACAGATCTTCCCGGCGCTGGCCTCGGGGGCGACGCTGTTCCCGGTGCCGGAGCGGGTGCGACTGTCCGGGCCGGAGCTGGCCGCGTGGCTGGCCCGGCACCGGATCACGCACTGGGACTCGGTGCCCTCGCTGTGGACGCCCGTGGTGGAGCACCTGGCCGACCGGATCGCCGCGGGACAACGGGTGCTGCCCGACCTGCGGGCCGTGCTGCTGGCCGGCGAGCCGCTGCCGGCGCGGCAGGTGGACCGGTGGCGGTCGTGGGAGCAGGGGCACCGGCTGTTCAACGTCTACGGGCCCACCGAGGTGACCGTGAACGCGACCGCGTTCGAGGTGACCGGGCCGGTGGGCGCGGTGGTGCCGATCGGGCGGCCGTTGCCGGGGATCACCGCGTCCGTGCTGGACGCGCACGGCAACCCCTGCCCGGTGGACGCCGACGGTGAGCTGTTCCTGGGCGGGGTGGGGCTGGCGCGCGGCTACCTGGACGACCCGGAGGGCACCGCGCGGTCGTTCGTGGAGCGCGGCGGCGAGCGGTTCTACCGGACCGGTGACGTGGTGCGGGTCGGCGCGGACGGCCTGCTGGTGTTCGTGGGCCGCCGGGACGACCAGGTGAAGCTCAACGGCGTCCGCGTCGAGCCGGCCGAGATCGAGCACGCCCTGCTGGCGCACCCCGGCGTGACCGAGGCGGTGGCGGTGGTGCTGCGCGAGGAGGGCCGGGCGGAGCTGGTGGCCTGCGTGGCCTCGGCGGTCGAGCTGTCCACGGAGGACATCCGGGCCGGGCTGGCGGAAGAGCTGCCGGCGGCGCTGGTGCCGTCGCGGGTGGTGGTCGTGGAGTCGTTGCCGCACAACGCCAACGGCAAGCTGGACCGGGCCGCGTGCGCGGAGCTGGCGCGCGACCTGTCCGGCCCGTCGGGCGGCGCCGGGCCGCTCGGGGCGACGGCGGCGACGCTGCTGGGCATCTGGCGGAGCGTGCTGGGCCGTGACGACATCGGCCCGGACGACGAGTTCTTCCAGGTCGGCGGCAACTCGATCACCAGCATCCGGCTGCGCCGGGAGTGCGTGGAGGCGGGGTTGCCGATCCGGGCGGTGGACGTGTTCCTGCACCCGACCGTGCGGCGGCTGGCCCGGTACGTGGACGACAACCGGACCACGCTGGCCGCCCGCGCCCGTCCCGCGCCGGAGGAGTCGCCGACCGACGGCGAGTTCCCCCTGCTGCCCGCCCAACGGCCGCTCGCCCTGACGGCGCTGCTCAGCGACGGCGGCGCGCAGCGCGGTCTGGTGCAGGAGACCGTCACCTACCGGGTGCCGCTGGACGTGGACGCCGTGCGCGGCGCGCTGGAGGTGCTGCTGGAGCGGCACGAAGTGCTGCGGACGGCGGTCACGCCGGGGCTGGCGCAGCGGGTGCTGCCGAAGGTGCCGGTGCCGTTGGAGGTGGTGGACCTGACCGGCGTGGCCGACCAGTGGGGTGCGGTGCTGGAGGCCGCCGACCGGGACTACGCGACCCCGTTCGACCTGGCCGAGCCGCCGCTGGTGCGGGTGCGGGCGTTCGACCGGGGCGAGGTGTTCTCGCTGACCTGGACCCTGCACCACGTCATCTCGGACGGGTGGTCGTGGGAGATCGTGCAACGCGAGTTCGACCGGCTGCACGTGGCCCTGCGAGCGGGCCGGTTCCGCCCGCTGCCGCCACCGGTGCTGCCCCTGCGCGCGCTGGCCCGCCGCCTGGGGTCGGGCGGGACGCCGGACCCGGAGTGGGTGGCGCGCCTGGCCGCCACGCCCGCCCTGCTGCTGCCCGCCGACGGCAGCGGCGTCGGCGGTGAGCACATCGAGTGGCCGATCGACCCCGGGACGCACCGCGAGTTGGCCGCCCGCGCGCAGGCCGCGGAGGCGTCGCCGGCCGCGATCCACCTCCTCGCCTTCACCGAGGCCCTGCGGCGGGTGTGCCGGCAGGACTCGTTCGCCGTCGGCGTCGTGTCGTCGGGCCGCAACGTGGACGTGCCGGGCGTCGAGGAGGCCGTCGCGTGCCTGGCCCGGACCGTGCCGCTGCCGGTGGACGCCGTGGGCGGCGCCGAGGCCCGCCTGGCGCGGCTGCACCGCGACCTCGCCGTGGTGGTCGGCATGGACGACGTGGACACCGACGTGCTCCCGGCCGACGTGCCCGCCGGCGTCCGCCACCCGGTGGCGACCTTCGTCTTCCAGAACTACCCGGACGCCGCCGTGCCGCCCGGCCACCGGCCGCTGCCCGAGGTGCCCGAGGAGGGCCGCTGGCGCGAGGCCGGGTCCGACCCGCTGGCGCTGGTGTGCTTCGAGGACGACGGCGTGCCCGGCTGCCGGCTGGAGTTCGACACCGCCGCGGTGTCCCGGGCGACCGCCGAGCTGGTCGCCAGGGAGGTCCGCCGGGCCCAGAACCGACTCGCGAAGGGGATGCAGCCGTGACCGCGGACGCCGCGCTCGAACCCGACGAACGGGCCGCCTGGCTGGCCTACAACGACACCGCCGAGGACTTCCCCGGCCCGCACCTGCTCGCCCGCCTCGACGCCGTGGCGCGCGAGCACCCCGACCGCCCCGCCGTGCACGCCGTCGACGGCGTGTGGACCTACCGCGAACTGCACCGCCGCGCCGACGCGGTGGCCGCCTTCCTGGCCGCGCGGGGCGTCCGGCCGGGTTCGGTGGTGGCGATCGCGGCCACCCGCGCGCTCGCCCCGTACGCCGCGCTGCTCGGCGTCCTGAAGGCCGGGTGCGCCTACGTGCCGGTCAACCCGGACGACCCCGCCGACCGGGTGGCGTTCGTGCTGGCCGACGCCGGCGCCACGCCGCTGCTGCTGGACACCGACCCGGCGAGCCTGCCCGCCGCGCCCGCGCCGGACGTGCCGCACGAGCCGGACCGGGTCTGCTACGTCATCTACACCTCCGGCAGCACCGGCCGCCCCAAGGGCGTGGTGATGGCCGAACGCGCCGTGGACAACCTCACGCACTGGGTGGTGCGGCGGCACGACGTGCGCCCCGACGACCGGCTGGGCCAGACCGCGCCGCTGACGTTCGACCCGTCCGTGCAACAGGTCTTCCCCGCCTGGGCGACCGGCGCGTGCCTGGTCACCGTGCCCGACGACGTCCAGCGCGACCCGGCCGCCTTCCTGGACTGGCTGCGCGCCGAGCGCGTCACCCACCTGGACCTGGTGACCTCGCACTGGGTCCACCTGCTCAACGCCGCCGAGGCGCGCCCGGCGGAGCTGCCGGACCTGCGCTGGATCATCATCGGCGGCGAGACGTACTACTACCACCAGACCCACCGCTGGCACCGGGTCGTGTCCTCCCCCGCGCGGCTGAACACGATCTACGGCCCCACCGAGGCGGCCGTCAACGCCACCGAGCACCTCACCGAACCCGACCTGGACCACGGCCAGGTGCCCATCGGCGTCCCGCTGCCCAACTACCGCCTCTACGCCCTGGACGACGACGGGCGGCTGTGCCCGCCGGGCATCACCGGCGAGATCCACATCGCCGGCGCCGGCCTCGCGCGCGGCTACCGGTCCGCCGAGGCCACCGCGAAGGCGTTCCACGAGCTGGAAGTCCACAGTGGACGGACCGAGCGGCTGTACCGGACCGGCGACCTCGCCCGGCTGGTGCGCCACGCCGACCGGTGGGCGCTGGAGTTCCAGGGCCGGGTGGACAGCCAGGTCAAGATCTCCGGCTACCGCGTCGAGCTGGAGGAGGTGGACGCGGCGGTCAAGGCCGTGCCGGGCGTGCGGGACGCGGCCGTCGTGGTGCGCGGCGAACCGGCCGAGCAGCTCGTGTGCTGCTACGTCGGCGACGTGCCGCCGGACCGGCTGCGGTCGCGCCTGACCGAGCGGTTGCCCGCCTACCTGGTGCCGCACCTGCTGGTGCCGGTGGAGGCGTTGCCGTTCACCCGCAACGGGAAGATGGACACCGCCGAGCTGGCCGAGCTGGTGCGGCGGTTCGCGCGCGACTCCGCCGGCCGCGCGCCGCGCCCCGGCGTGGAGTCCGTGGTCGCGGCGGTGTGGGCCGAGGTGCTGGACCTGCCGGAGGTGTCGGCGGACGCGGACTTCCTGGGCCACGGCGGGTCGTCGCTGCTGGCGTTCCGGGTCGTGGACCGGCTGCGCCGGCGCGGGATCCGGGTGCGGCCGGCCGACGTGCTGCGCGAGCGCACGGTCGCGGGCCTGGCCGCCGTCGCCGAAGAGGACCTGGTGCTGACGCCCTCGACGCGGCTGGCGCTGCGCCGGCCGGGCGGCAACGCCACCCTCGACATCGGCCTCCCCGCCGACGTGCCCGCCGAACGGGTCCGCGCCGTGCTGGAGGACATCGTGCGGCGGCACCCCGTGCTGCGCGCCCGGATCGACGACGACGGCCCGCGCGCGGTGCCGGTGGACCGGTTCGAGCTGCACACCCCCGACGGCCCGGTGGACGACGCCAAGGCCCGGCTCGCCGAGTCCACCGACCTGACGACCGGGCTGCCCACGGCAGCCGCGCTGGTGGCGGGCCGGCTGCTGGTGTCGATCCGGCACGAACTGGTCGACGGCGCGGCGCTGCGCCGGGTCGCCGAGGAGGTCGCGGCCGGCCTGGGTCGCGCGCCGCGGCCCCGCCCGGTCGTGCCCGTGGCCGACCAGCCGCTGGGCGGACCGGCCCCGGACGGGCTGCGCGGGCACCTGGTCCGCTTCCTTGAGGCCGAGAAGGCCGCGTTGGCCGCGCTGCCGCGCGAGCACCGCGACCGGGTGGTGGAGGTGGACCTGGGGCACGCGCCCGACGCGCTGCTGGACACCCCGCCGACCCGGTGGCACGCCCGCCTGGTCGCCGCCGCCGCGACGGCCGCGCGGTCCTGGCTGGGGCTGGTCGACGTGCCGGTGGGCGTGCCCCGGCACTGGCCGGGCGCGGGCGGGTCGGTCGCGAACCTGGCCGACGTGCTGCCCCTGGTCGTCGCGGACGACGACGAGGCCGACGCGCAGTGGCGGCGCTTCGCCGACCCGGCCGTGCACTGGGGCGCGGCGCTGCTGGACGCCTGCCCCGACCTCGCCGACGACTGGCCCGCGCCCCGGATCGCGCCGCAGGGCTCGTTCCGGCTCGTGGTGACCGCCGACGACGAACCGCTCGCGCCCGACCTCCCGCTGCACGAGAGCCCGACCGCGTTCGACCCGGCGTCGGCGGGCGCGGTGGAGTTCGCGGTCGTCGCGGGCGACCGCCTGCGGCTGCACGTCACCGGCTGGGACCTGCCCGCCGACGAGGTCAAGGCCGTGGCCGCCGGCTGGGTCGAGGCGTTGGCGGGTGAGCGGCGGTGACGCCGGACCCGCACTGGCTGCGCCCGGTGGGCGGGCGGTCCGGCGGCCCGGTGCTGCTGTGCCTGCCGCACGCGGGCGCCGGCGCCTTCGCCTACGCCGGCTGGGACCGGCAGGACGCGTTCGACGTCGTGGCCGTGCAACCGCCCGGCCGGGAGGACCGGTTCGCCGAGCAGCCGATCACCGACCCCGAGCACCTCGTCCGCGAGATCGCCGACGCGCTGGGCGACCTCGCCGAGCAGCCGCTGGCGCTGTTCGGGCACAGCCTGGGCGCGCTGATCGCCCACGACCTGGCCCGCGAGCTGGACCGCCGGGGCGCGCCCGACCCGCTGCTGCTCGCGGTGTCCGGGCACGTGCCGCCGCACCGGCTCGACCCCGACCGGGCGCGCGACCGGTCCGACGCCGAACTGGTCGAGCACGTCCGCGAACTCGACGACGACCCCCTGGACGACGTGCTGGCCGACCCGGAGTGGCGCGCGATGCTGCTGCGCCCGCTGCGCGGCGACCTGGCCCTGCACGACGCCCACACCCACCGCCCCGGCCCCCGGCTGCGCGTGCCCGTGCTCGCGCTGACCGGCGCGGACGACGACGCCACCCCGGCCGAGGACACGGCGGCGTGGGCGGAGCTGACCGAGGGCCCCTTCGCCCACCGGGTCCACCCCGGCGGGCACTTCTACCTCCGCGCCGCCAGGTCGGCCGTCCTCGACGACCTCGCGCACCACCTCGAAGGAGCGTGGCGACCATGACCACCGAGACCCCAGCGACCACCGGCGCCCCGGCGACCACCGGCGCCCCCGCCCCACCGGGCCGGGCCGAGATCGTCGCCGCCGTGCTGCCGGTATTCGCCGAGGTGCTCGACGCGCCGGACCTCACCCCCGACAGCGACTTCTTCGTCCACGGCGGCAACTCGCTGCTGGCCATCCGGGTCGCCGGGCGGGTGGGCCGCAGGCTGGGCCGGCAGGTCCCGCCCGCCGGCGTGCTCAAGCACCCGACCCCGGACCTGCTGGCCGCCCACCTGGAGGAGGAGTTCCGCGGCGGCGGCGCGCCGCCGATCCCCGCGCCGCGCGCCGGGGCGGAGGCCGACCGCCGGCCGTCCACCGCCCAGGAACGGGTGTGGCTGCTGCACCAGCTCGACCCCGACCGGCTCGACCACCTGGTCACCGTGGCGCTGGACGTGGCCGGGACGGTGGACCCGGCGGCGTTCACCGCGGCGTGGACCGCGGTCGTGCGCCGGCACGAGGCGCTGCGCAGCCGGTTCGTCAAGGCCGACGACGACCGGGTCGCGGTCGTCGTGGACGCCGAGGCCGCGCCGGAGATCAGCGTGCTGGACCTCGCCCGCTTCCCCGCCCCGGTGCGCGACCGGCTCGCCGAGGAACGGGTCCGGCTCCTGCGCACCACCCCGATCCGGCTGGACACCGGCCCGCTCGCCCGGTTCGCGCTGCTGCGCCTGGCCGACCGGCGGTACCGGATCGAGCTGGCCGTGCACCACATCGTGTGCGACGGCTGGAGCCTGGACACCCTGCTCGCCGACTTCCTCGACGCCTACGGCCGCGCGCTGGCGGGCCGCTCCCCCGCGCTGCCGCCGCCGGCGGTGGGCTTCGCCGACTACGTGGCGTGGGAGCGGGACGTGGAGTCCTCGCGGTGGCCGGACATGGCCGTGCGGCTGGCCCGCCGGTTCGCCGACCGGCCCGCCGACCTGCCGCTGCCGGTGGACCCGGTGGACGTGCCGGCGCACGAGGACGGCGACGACGTGACCGTGCACGCCCCGCCCGGCCTCGCGGCGGCGGTGGAGCGGGCCCGGACCTCCTTCGGGCACACCGCGCTGACGTTCCACCTGACCGCGCTGGGCGTCCTGCTCGCCCGGATCACCGGGGTGGACGACCTGGTGGTGGCGGTGCCGGTCGCGGGCCGCGCGCAGACCGAGCACGAGGACCTGGTGGGGCTGTTCGTCAACACGGCCCTGGCGCGGGTGCGGCTGGGCGGCACCTCGGACGTGCGGGTGCTGCTGGAGCGCAACCGCGACGAGGTGGACGAGCTGGTGGACTGCCAGACCTTCCCGTTCGACCGCCTGGTGGACCTGCTCGGCGCGCGCCGCGCGGGCACCAGGGTGCCGCTGGCCCGGGTGTCGCTGGCGGTGCAGAACTTCGACGACCCCGGCACGCCCGCGCCCGAGCTGGGCTTCACCTGGCAGTTCCGCGACCCGCCGGAGCGGCAGAGCAAGTTCGACCTGGCCTTCACCGTCTCCGACACCGACGGCCTGCGGTTGACGGTCACCTACCGGCCGTCGCTGTTCCGCCGGGCCACCGTCGCCGCGTGGGCCGGCCAGTACCTCGTGGCGCTGGAGCACGTCGTGCGCGGCGTCGCCGACCCGGAGGGGAGCGCGCGGTGAAGCTCAACCGGCAGCACGAGTTGTTCCGCGAGTCCGTGCGGATGGTGCTCGACCGCGAGTGCGTCGAGCTGGTCGACGACTGGGAGCGCGACGGCGTCATGCCCGTGCACCAGCTGTGCAAGACCCTGGCCGCCGAAGGGCTGCTGGGCCTGACCATGCCGGTGGAGGACGGCGGGCTGGGCCTGGACCTGGGCTACTCCTACGTGTGGGCGCAGGAGCTGGGCCGCGTCCCGGCCGGCGCGCCCGCGATGGCGCTGTCCGTGCAGACCGACATCGTCGCGCCGCTGCTGGCCCGCGCCGGCACGCCCGAGGTGCGCCGGGACGTGCTGCGGCCGGCCATCCGGGGCGAGCTGGTGGCGGCGCTGGCCGCGACCGAGCCGGCGGGCGGGTCCGACCTGGGCGCGCTCACCACCACCGCCGTGCGCACCGAGCGCGGCTTCACCGTCAACGGCACCAAGGCGTTCATCACCAACGGGTCGGTCGCGGACTTCGCCGTGGTGCTGTGCCGCACCGGCGAGGCGGCCGGCATCGGCGACCTGGCGCTGCTGGTGGTGCCGACCAACCTGGCCGGGGTGCGGCAGGTCCGCCACACCGGCAAGCTCGGCCACCGCTCGTGCGACCACGGCACGCTGACCTTCACCGACGTGGAGGTGCCCGCGGCCTACCTGCTGGGCGAGGTCGGCGAGGGCTACGAGCTGCAGACCCGCACGTTCACCCGGGAGCGCTGCTTCCTGGCCGTGGTCGCGCTCGGCCAGGCCGAACGGGTGCTGCGCGCGACCGTGCACCACGCGCGCCGCCGCCGCGTCCTGGGCCGCGCGCTGACCGACCACCAGGCGATCGGGTTCCGGCTCGCCGAACTCGACGCCGAACTCGACCTCGTGCGCAGCTACGCGGGCGAGGCCTACCAACTGCTCGCCGACGGCGCGCAGTGCCTGCGCGAGGCCAGCATCGCCAAGCTGCGCGCCACCCGCCTGCTGCGCGAGGTCGCCGACGTCGGGCTCCAGGTCCGGGGCGCGGCGGGCTACCTGGGCGTGGACGACGTCGAGCGCACCTACCGCGACGCCCGCGCGGGCAGCTTCGCGGGCGGCGCGGACGAAGCGCTGCTGCACCTCATCGCGGGCCACCTGACCGGCACCGAACAGGAGTGACCATGACGCCGAGCGAAGAACTGCTGTTCCTGGACCGCGAGACCGTGCGGGCCTGCGTCGCGGGCGTGGACCCCGTCGAGGTGGTCGAGTCCGTGCTGCGCAGCCACGCCGCCGGCCGCACCACCCTGCCCGCCGAGGGCTACCTGCCGTGGGAGAACGACCAGGGCGCGTACTGCCGGTCCATCGCCATGCTGGGCGCGGTGGACGGCGAACGCGGCCCCACCTACGGCATCAAGCTGATCAACGCCGCCGTCTCCAACCCCTCGATCGGCCTGGACCGGGCCGGCGGCTGCGGGTTCCTGTTCGACCCGCGGACCGCCCGGCCCGTGGTGCTGGCGGAGGCGGCCTACCTGTCGGGACTGCGCACCGCCGCCTACACGATGGCGAGCCTGCGGCACCTGGGGCCGGTGGGGTTCGACGCGGTGAGCTTCATCGGCACGGGGGCGCAGGCGCGCGTGCACGCCGCGCTGCTGGCCCGCTACTTCCCGGCCGTGCGGGACCTGCACGTGTTCGACACCGAGCGCTCCAGGGCCGAGGCGTTCACCGGCGCGTCCGGGCACACCGTGCACGTGCACGACACCGCCGAGGCCGCCGTGCGCGCGAGTCACGTCCTGGTCACCCTGACCACCGTCGACGACGGGTACATCCCGCACGACTGGTTCCGGCCCGGGTCGTTCGTCGCGCACGTGTCGCTGGACGACCTGCTGCCCGAGGTGTTCTTCAAGTCCGAGGCGCTGTTCGTGGACGACCTGGAGCTGATCCGGGAGAACCCGCGCCGGGTGCTGGGCGCGCTGCTGGCCGACGGCGACGTCCCGGTCACCGGGTCGCTGGGCGGGGTGCTGACCGGGGCGGTGGCCCCGGTGCGGCCCCGGGACGGGGTGGTGGTCAGCAACCCGTTCGGCATGGCCGTGCTGGACGTGGGCCTGCTGGCGGAGGTCGCCGCGCACGCCCGCTCCGCCGGGCTGGGCACGACCCTCGACCTGCTGGGCGCGGCCCGATGACCGGCCTGTACTCGCTGGCGGACCTGTCCCCGGCGGACGTCCTCGCCCTGGCGGACCGGTCGGTGCAGCTGCACCGCGACCGGACCGCGCACGACCGCCCGCTGACCGACCTGGTGGTGGGCACCCTGTTCACCAAGACCTCCACCCGCACCAGGACCGCGTTCACCACGGCGGCGCTGCGGCTGGGCGCGTCGGTGGTCGCGTTCGGCCCGGACGAGCTGCAGACCGCCACCGGCGAGTCCACCGCGGACACCGGCCGGGTCCTGGCGTCCATGCTGGACGGGCTGGTCGTGCGCACCGCCGGGCCGGTCGCGCGGCAACGGGAGTTGTCCGGCGGCGGCGTGCTGCCGGTGGTCAACGCCATGAGCCGCGAGGAGCACCCCACCCAGGGCCTGACCGACCTCGCGGTGCTGCGCCACCACTTCGGCGACCTGGCGGGCGTGCGGGTGCTGTACGTGGGCGAGGGCAACAACACCGCCGCCGCCCTGGTGCACGCGCTGGCCGCCGTCCCGGGCTGCGAGCTGGTGCTGGCCTGCCCCAAGGGCTACGGGCCGCGCGACCCCGGCCCGTGGCGGGAGGTCGCGGACCTCGCGGAGGTCACCGGGGACGTGGACGTCGTCTACACCACCCGGTGGCAGACCACCGGCACGGCCAAGGCCGACCCGGACTGGCGCGAGGCGTTCCGGCCCTTCCACGTGGACACCGCGCTGATGGACCGGTGGCCGGACGCGGTGTTCCTGCACGACCTGCCCGCCCACCGGGGCGAGGAGGTGGCCGGCGCGGTGCTGGACGGCGCGCGGTCGCTGGCCTGGACGCAGGCCGCGATGAAGGCGGCGAGCGCGATGGCGGTGCTGGAGCGGTTCGTCGGGGGTCGTCGTGCTTGACCTCTCCCCCGCGCAGCGCAGCCTGTGGGTGCTGCACCAACTGGACGACACCGGGTTCACGCTGTCGTCGGCGCACCGGCTGCGCGGGCCGTTCGACCTCGGCGCGTTCACGGCGGCGGTGGACGCGGTGGTGGCCCGGCACTCGCCGTTGCGCACCCGGTTCCCGGTCGGGACGGACGGCGGGCCCGACCCCGTGGTGGACCCGCCGGGGCCGGTGGTGGTCGAGGCGGTCGCGGCGGAGGGGTTCACGGCCGCGCACGCCGAAGCCGCGCGGTTCTGCGCCCGGCCGTTCGACCTGGCGCGGGAGTGGCCGCTACGGGTGCTCGTGGTGCGTCTGTCCACAGAGGACCATGTGGTGGCGTTGGCGGTGCACCACATCTCCTGTGACGGCGTGTCGCTGGGGCTGTTGCACGACGAGCTGTCCCGGCTCTACGACGGTGCGGAGCTGCCGCCGGTCGCCGACCACCGGGAGCTGGTGGCTCGGCGCGCGGTGGACCCGGCGGCGGTGGCCCGGTGCCGGGACCGGCTGGCGGGCGTGCCGCCGCTGGCCGCCGACCGGCCCGCGGTGCGGTCGGGCAAGGGCGACCAGGTGTGGTTCACCGTGCCCGCCGACCTGACCGGCGCGGTGCGGGCGTGCGCGCGGCGGCACCGCGTCACCGCGTTCATGGTGTTGCTGGCCGCGTTCCAGCTCGTCCTGCACCGGCGGACCGGGCAGACCGACTTCGCGGTCGGCGTGCCGGTGGCCGGGCGCGGCGACCCGGACAGCGAGAACGTCATCGGCCTGTTCACCAACACCGTCGTGGTGCGGGCCGACCTGGCCGGCGAGCCGGGCCCGGCGGAGGTGCTGCGCCGGGTGCGGGAGGCCGCGTTCGACGCGTTCGCCGACCAGGACGTCCCGCTGGGCGCGGTGGTGGCGGCCGTGGGCGAACCGCCCGACCCGGCGCGCACCCCGTTGTTCCAGGCCCTGTTCACCTTCCAGGACGCGCCGGTCGGGCGGCTGGCGCTGCCCGGCGTGCGGTGCGTGGAACTGGACCTGCCCACCGGCGCCGCCGCCTCCGACCTGGAGCTGGAGCTGGTGCGCGACGGCGACGAGCTGGCCGGGTCCCTGGAGTACTCGACCGACCTGCACGACAGCGGCACGGCCGCGGCGCTGACCGCCGACTTCCTGGCCGTGCTGGACGAGATCACCGCGGAATAGGGGGAAACGTGGACACGTACCTGGTGGTCGTCAACCACGAGGAGCAGTACTCGGTGTGGCCGGCCGACCGGCCGCTGCCCGCCGGGTGGCGTGCCGAGGGCACGTCCGGCGACAAGGAGCAGTGCCTCGCGCACATCGAGACCGTGTGGACCGACATGCGCCCGCTCAGCGTGCGCCGCCGCGCGGAGGCGGTGTGACCGCGCTGCACCGCCTCGACCAGCTCGCCGGCGCGCGGCCCGACGCGCCGGCGTTGCTGGACGAGGCGGAGACGGTGTCCTACGGGCGGCTGTGGCGCGAGCTGACCGGCGTGGCGGGCGCGTTGCGGGCGGCGGGCGTGCGGCGCGGGGACCGGGTGGTGGTGCCGGCGGACCGGACGTGGCAGGGCATCGTGTCGATGCTCGGTGTGCTGCGGGCGGGGGCGGCGTACGTGCCGGTGGACGCCGGCGACCCGGTCGAGCGGTTGCGGCACGTCGTGCGGACGGCGGGCGCGGCGTGGGTGACCGGGCGGGCGGAGGCGCTGGCGGCGTTGCCGGACCTGGGCCTGCACCCGATCCCGTTCGGCTCGGCCCCAGACTCGGCCTCACGCTCGGCCTCAGGCTCGGACTCGGGTTCGCACTCGGCTTCCGGAGGCGTCGGCGGGTTGCCCGATCCGGAGGACTTGGCGTACGTGATGTTCACCTCCGGGTCCACGGGCACGGCGAAGGCGGTCATGGTGCCGCACCGGTCGATCGCGCACGCCGCCCCGTCGCTGGCGCGGCGGTGCGGGATCACGCCGGACGACCGGTTCCTGAGCTGGGCGTCGCTCGTGTGGGACACCAGCGGCGAGGAGCTGTACTCGACGCTGCTGTCCGGCGCGGGCCTGGTGCTCGACCGCGAGGCCACCTCCGGGTCGGTCCCGGCGCTGCTGCGCGCGGTCGAACGCCGGTCGGTGTCGGTCGTGGACCTGCCGACCGCGTTCTGGAACCAGGTGGTCGACTACCTGGAGACGACCGGCGAGGCGGTGCCGGAGTGCCTGCGGCTGGTCGTCGTGGGCGGCGAGGAGGTGCGGGCGCGGCAGGTGCGGGTCTGGGCCGAGCGCGCGCCGGACGTCCGGCTGCTCAACACCTACGGGCAGACCGAGACCGTCATGGTCACCCACGCGGCCGACATCGGCGGTCTCGCGCCGCCGGACGGGGGCGCGGTGCCGATCGGGCACCCGCTGCCGCACGTCCGCCAGCACCTCGAACCGGTCGGCGACGGCCTGTTCGAGCTGCACGTCGGCGGTCCCACCCTCGCGTGGGGCTACCGGGACCGGCCCGCGGCGACCGCCGAGCGGTTCCCGCCCGACGAGCGCGGGCGGCGGTTCCGCACCGGGGACCTGGTGCGGGTGGCCGACGACGGCGCACTGGTGTTCGTGGGTCGGGCGGACCGGCAGGTCAAGGTGCGCGGGGTGCGGGTCGAGCCGGCCGAGGTGGAACGCGCGCTCATGGCGTGCCCCGGGGTGACCGCGGCGGCGGCGTTCGTGGTGGACAACGCGTCGGACGGCGTCCTGCTGGTCGGCGCGTTCGTGCCCGGCGACGGCGACGCCACGCCCGCGACGGTCGCGGCGGCCCTGCGCACCAGGTTGTCGCCCGCGCTGCTGCCGCACCGCCTGGTGTCCGTGCCCAGCATGCCGCTGCTCACCACGGGCAAGATCGACCAGGCCGCGCTGGTGGAGCGGTTCGCGCGGTCCGACGTCGCGCCGGGCGCCGGCCTGGCGGGGCAGCTCGCGGTGGTGTTCAGCGAAGTCCTGGGCACGCCGTGCGCGGCCGACGACGACTTCTTCGACCAGGGCGGTGACTCCGTGGTCGCGACCCGGCTGCTGACGCGCATCCGGCGCAGCTACCGGGTGGAGCTGACGTTCCGCGACGTGTTCGACCACCCGAGCCCGACCGCGTTGGCGGGCCTGATCAGCCGGACCCCGAGGTGAGCGCGGTGCCCGTCCAGCCGCACGAGCACGTCCGGCGCACGCCGGTGGAGCCGTCCTGGCGGCGGTTCCCCGGCTGGCGGGACGTGACGCGGGAGCAGTGGCGCGACCCGCGGTGGCAGCGCGTGCACTGCGTCCGGAACACCCGGCAGTTGCGCGCGGTCGTCGGTGACCTGCTCGACGAGCGGTTCTACGACGACCTGGCGGCCGACCAGGAGTCGTTCGCCACGATGTCGATGCTGCTGCCCCCGCAGATGCTCAACACGATGGTGCCCGAGGGGGCGGCGGACTTCACCGGGGCGTTCTACGCCGACCCGGTGCGCCGGTACATGCTGCCGGTGCGGTCCGACCGCGACCCCGAGTGGCCGAGCCACCCGTACTCGTCACGGGACTCGTTGCACGAGGCCGAGATGTGGGTGGTGGAGGGCCTGACCCACCGGTACCCGACGAAGGTGCTGGCGGAGCTGGTGTCCACGTGCCCCCAGTACTGCGGGCACTGCACGCGGATGGACCTGGTCGGCAACTCGACCCCGCAGGTGCGCAAGCACAAGCTGGAGCTCAAACCGGTGGACCGGCAGGACCGGATGCTGGACTACCTGCGCCGGACGCCGGCCGTGCGGGACGTGGTGGTCTCCGGCGGTGACGTGGCGAACGTGCCGTGGCCGCAACTGGAGTCGTTCCTGGCGCGGCTGCTGGAGATCGAGACCGTGCGCGACATCCGGTTGGCCACCAAGGCGCTCGCCGGCCTGCCCCAGCACTGGCTCCAACCGCAGGTGGTGGAGGGCATGTCCCGCGTCGCCCGCACGGCCGCGAGCCGGGGCGTGAACCTGGCCGTGCACACGCACGTGAACCACGCCCAGTCCGTGACGCCGTTGGTGGCCGAGGCGGCGCGGGCGCTGCTGGACGCGGGGGTGCGGGACGTGCGCAACCAGGGCGTGCTGATGAGGGGCGTGAACGCGACGCCGGACGACCTGCTGGAGCTGTGCTTCGCGTTGCAGGGCGAGGCGAACATCCTGCCGTACTACTTCTACCTGTGCGACATGATCCCGAACGCCGAGCACTGGCGGACGTCGGTGGCCGAGGCGCAGGACCTGCAGGCGGCGATCATGGGTTACTTACCCGGCTACGCGACGCCGCGCATCGTGTGCGACGTGCCGTACGTGGGGAAGCGGTGGGTGCACCAGGTGGTCGAGTACGACCGCGAGCTGGGCGTCTCGTACTGGACGAAGAACTACCGGACGGGTATCGAATCAGACGACCCGAACGCCCTGGACCGCCGGTACCCCTACTACGACCCGATCTCCACGTTGGGCGAGACGGGCCGGCGGTGGTGGCGCAAACACGAACGAGCCTGACCCGCACGCGCCCCGACGGCTCAACGGTCGTCGGGGCGCGGCACCGGCACGGGCGGGCGCGGGGTGGGCCGGCCTGGCGTGCGCGGGCCTGCGGCGAGTGTGGGCGTGCGGGTGGGCTATGGCGGAGCGGTGGACTCAGCGGTAGGCGGTCAGGCCGTCTTCCAGTTCTTCGTCGTCGCCGTCCTCGGCACCCGCCAGCGCCTGCTGCAACGCGAACGTCCCCTGGTAAGCCCGGATCCGCGGCCACAGGTCCCCCGCCCCGAGCAGCGCGACCACCCGCTCCACCAGCTCAGGCCCATAACTGGCCCCCACCGCCGCCAGGTCCTCCGCCGGGTCGCCCACCTTGGCCTCGTCCCAGTCCACGATCCCGGTCAGCCGCGGCAGCTCCTCGACCTGCTGCCACAACACGTTCTCCCCGCCGAGATCCCCGTGCACCAACCCGGTGGCGACGTGGTCCATCGCCACGGCCGCCGCCAACTCGCGCTCGGCCCGCGCCCGGCCGTCCTCCGACATCAGCGGGAACAGCGTCGCCCGGACCCGCCCGGCGAACCCGCGCCACCGCCCGGCGTCGGCGACCGGCAGCACCAGCCGCAACTTCTCCACATCAGCGCCGGCCATCGCCCGCAACACCCGCGCGAACTCGGCGGCCACGACGTCGATCACCTCGGGCGACGTCGCGTCCCCCCGCTCCAACGGCGTGCCGTGCAGCCGGCTGAGCACCAGGAACCCGTGCGGACCGCCGTCCCGCACCTCCGACAGCGGAACCGGCACCCCCACCCCCAGCTCCACCGCGTCGACCGCCGTCAGCACCGCCACCCGACCCGGCAGCTCCGCCGCCGCGCCAGCCGTCTTGGGAAACCGGAACACCCGGTCACGCGCGATCAACACGTCGTGGAACTGGCCGGAGTGCACACCGGCACCCTCAAGATCGACATCCGGGTGGGCACGCCGAACCACGTCAACAAGGTGGGACAAGGTCATGCCCCCACATAGTGCCGACCCACCGAAGCCACCGCGACCGATTTATCTCACGGTCCGCACCCGTCCCACTACTCAGTGAAATCCCTTACAACGATCGGGTGAATCGCCGCACAGCACCCGAACCGAACCCACGCCCGCGCACGAACCACTGGAGCCGTCCGGCGCACGGCGGAATCGTGCGCCGGACGGGCCTGCGCGTGCCGCCGGTTAGAGTTCGCGGGTGGGGAATGGCGAGCGGATCGGGGTGTTCTACGACGGCACCTGGTTCGCGTATTTGAGCGACTACTTCGCGTCCGTGCACCCGCGGGCCGCCCGGGTCTCGCTGGACGGGTTCCACGACGCCCTGCGCTGGTACGTGCACACCGTCACCCACCAGCCGTTGGACGAGTGCGTGGTCAGTGAGGCGCATTACGTCCGCGGCCGGATCGACACGCCGGCGGTGGCGTTCGACGCCGTGTTGGCGGCGGCCGGGGTGGTGCGGCACGACCTGCCGCTGCACGCGGGCAAGGAGAAGGGGGTGGACGTCCACCTCGCGCTGGAGGCCTGGGAGCGGGCCACCTCCGTGCCGTTGCGGTGGGTCGTGCTGGTGACCGGCGACGCGGACTTCGCACCCCTCGCCACCCGCCTCAAGACACGCGGCGTCCGGGTCGTGGTGCCGGTCGTGGACGGCGGGGTCGTCGCGCCGGCGTGGATGCCGCGCACGGCGGCGCCGCTGCGCGCGGCGGCGTCGGCCACGCCCACGTTCGACGACCTGTTCACACCCGCGGAACGCGACGACTACCCGCTGCGGGCGCCGTTCGTGCGGACCTCCGGGGGCGGCGCGTCCGTCGCCGGCGAACCCCGCGGCCGGCGCAAGGGCACCGTCACCGGGTGGAAAACCGGCCAGCCGCACGGGTTCATCACCGACACGCGCGGCGCGTCCTGGTTCGTCTCGCGCGACGACCTCCCGCTGGGGCTGGTGGCCCTGCCGGTCGGCACGTCCGTGTCGTTCTCCGGCCCGTCCACTCCCCCGGCCGGACGCAAGTACCCGCGGGCGTACGCGGTGCAGACGGAGTGATCAGCCCTTCTTGAACAGCAGCTTCCACGGCATGACCGCGGACTCCAACTGCACCCCGAAGCTCATCTTGGACGCGCCCTCCGCCCGCTCCTCGAACCGGATCGGCACCTCGGCGATGCGCATCCCGCGCTTGACCACGCGGTGGTTCATCTCGACCTGGAAGGCGTACCCGTTGCTGCGGATCGAGCCGACGTCGATCCTGCGGAGCGTCGCGGCGCGCCAGCACTTGAAGCCGGCGGTGGCGTCCTTGACGCGCAGCCGCAGGATCGCGTTGACGTAGACGTTGGCCCACAGGGAAAGCGCCTTGCGGTGCCACTTCCACTCGCCGGACACCGACCCGCCGGGCACGTAACGCGAACCGATGACGACCGCCGCGTCCGACGTCCGCAGCACCTCGATCATCGTCGGGATGGCGCTCGCCGGGTGCGACAGGTCGGCGTCCATCTGGACGACCAGGTCGGCGCCGTCGTCCAGGGCCTTCAGGATCCCCGCGACGTACGCGCGCCCGAGGCCGTCCTTCTCCGTGCGGTGCAACACGGAAAGCGGAAGCGGGCCTTCGAGCGCCAACTTGTCCGCGAGGTCGCCGGTGCCGTCGGGGGAATTGTCGTCGACCACCAGGACGTGCAGGCCCGGCACACCCAGGTCGGCGAGCAGGTCGACCAGGACGGGCAGGTTGTCCCGCTCGTTGTAGGTCGGCACGACGACGGTGGTCCTGAGCGAGTCCGGTTGTTTCGACATTCCCCCGAGCTTACCCGCGCGCGGACGCCGGGAAGTGCGCGACCGCCTCAGTCGTGCCAGGGGAGTTCGTCACGTAGTCCGGTGTGGATCGCATAAGCGTTCTTGATGGCGGCTTTCACCGAGCCTTCCGCCCAACGCCGGTGCCGGCGGTCACAGGCGTCGTTGGCGAACCACACCCGGTTCACCGGGCGGATCACGTCCTCGTAGAACGACTCGCTCATCTCGTAGGCGCGGAACAACGGGCCGATGCCGCACGCGAACCAGTCCAGCGCCCAGTCCTTGTAGACGCCGAATTCGAACGTCTCGCGCGCCTCGGGGTGGATCTTCGACAGGTCTTCCAACGCCTGCATCACGCATTCCTCGCCCGCCAGCGGCGTGTACGGCATGCTGTCCTGTTCCCAGCAGTAGGAAGCGATCATCACGCCCTTGCCGTGCTTGCGGTCCTGGCCCGCCGGCGGGTAGACGACGTTGCGGATGGCCAGGTCGGTGACCGTCGTGCCGTGCGTGATGCCGTACCGCGTCTCCCACCAGCGTTCGCTGAACTGCATGAACAACTTGTGCGCGCGCCCGTAGTAGGTGTTGCGGATGGCGTACCACTTCTCCGGGTCCAGCCCGGAGATCTCCATGTGCCGCAAGCTCGCGAACGGCACCGTCACGACGCACTCGTCCGCTGTGACGGTCCGCACGTCGCGGCCGGTCCGGAAGTGCACGCGCACGTCGCTGTCGGACTGCTCGACGCCCTGCACCACCGCGCCGAACCGGATGTCGTCCATCAGGTGCGGCTCGAACGCGCGGGGCAGCGCGTCCGCGCCGGCCGGGAGGTAGACCAGGTCGCCGAAGACGTCCTCGTAGTAGTGCGAGAACCACTCCAGCAGCGAGAAGTGGTAGCGGCCCTCCAGGTTGAACAGCGGTCCGAGCATGGCCAGCGCGCCGTCGCTGAGGCCGCGTTCCTTGAGGAAGCCGAGCAGGGTGTACCGGTCGTAGTCGGTCAGCAGCCGGTGCCAGGCCGGGTCCGGCTCGTCGTTCTCCATGACCTCGACCAGCGGGTGCACGACGCGCCGCAGCAGCTCGTGCGGCGTCCGGCCCTTCTCCTCGGGCGCGAGGTCGAACCGGAACGAGGACGCGTCGAACTCGCTGCGCCGAACGCCCTTGCCTTGCAGGAAGATGAACGTGTCCTCGTCGTACATCGGGAACGGCGCGGTCTCCAGGCCGAACTTGTCGACGATGAGGTGCTGCACCAGCGGGTGCTGGCGGGGGAAGCGCATCGCGCCGAACTCGCCGTACATGTCGCCCGCGAAGTCGCGGTGGGTCAGGATGCGCCCGCCCAGGCGGTTCTGCCCTTCCAGCACCACCACGTCGTGTCCCGCGTCCTTGAGCAGCAGGGCGGTGGTGAGCCCGGCGATCCCCGCGCCCACGACGACCACGCGGCGACGGGGTTGTCGGCTTTCCGGGAGGCCGTCGCGGAGCAGGCTCAAGGCGTCGAAGTCCATAACCGCACTCCTTCGTGCGAGGTCTCGGGATGACGCGACCGTACCGACGCGCCGACGACCGCGACCATTACCCGAAGGGGTAAACCCTTTTGCCGCACCGGACTCCGCTCGATTTCCGATTAATGCGGGTATTCGCTCTTCCGAGCAGCCCCGCGACCCGTTCGGCCGCACGAAATCGTCCGTTGAGGACGGTCCTCCCCGCCCCACCGCCGGCTCTCACTCGTTCGCGTGACGGGGGTGCTGGACCGTATGTTGTCGGGCGTGCCTTCTGGTCGGGTTTCGGTCCGGGTGCCGATCGTCGTCGGGGTCATCGGCCTGGTCGGCGTCGTGGTCGGGCAGTTGATCAACGCGCGCCGCGAGGACCGGCGCTGGGAGCGGGAGACCGCTCGCGAGGAGGTGCGGTACGAGCGGGAGCGGGAACGCCTGGCCGGCGAGCGCGCCCACGCGGACGCGGCGCGGCGGGTGAAGGAGGCGTTCCTGGGCGAGGTGCGCGCCGAACTGGGCGTGGACGCGTCATGAGACCGTCGTCGTACCTCGGCATCGAGGGCTACGAGCCGCGATGGCTGCACGGGTGGCGTCCCACGCACGACGCACACGGCGACCGCCTGCGCGGGCTCGTCGGCCGGGTGCTCACGCGTGGCCGGGTGGCCTGGGACCCGCCGGCGGACCGGTGGGTCACCGAGTGCCCGGTGCTGTTGGACTTCGAAGGCGAGCAGGTCGAGGTCAACCACAAAGCCGCCACGGCCATGTCGATCACCTGGAACACCATCGACCCGGCCCGGCCCGTGGTCTGGAACGGTCACCGGTGGGTCTGGCGGGACGACGTCGCGCCGGAGCTGGTGGCGTTGCGCGGCCGGCGGGTGCGGGCCGTGGACCTGCTGGAGTGGCACGTGCCCGACGACGTGGACGACGACGAGGTCCGGGAGGTCGCGGTCGCGTTCACCATCGGGGACACCGAGCTGGTGGTCTACAACGAAGCCGACGACACCCGCCTGCGCACCGGCCCGCCGACCGCGTGGCACCGCCGCCACCGGCTCGGTTGACCGTCACCCGCGAGCGGACCGACACGAGTGGAGTTCCATGGCTGACAGGGGTGCCGGGGTGTTGTCGCCGGGCGTGCGGCGGGGCTTGCTCCTCGCCGGGCTGGGCGTCGCCGCGTGGGCGGTGGTCCGGGTCGTGTTGCTGGTCGCCGGGGTGGACGGGGTCGTGGCCGATGACGACCCGCACGGGTACGGGGCGATCTTCTCGCTGTTCCTGACGCCGGTGTTGGCGCTCGCGGTCGGGCTGCTCGTCGGCGCGTTGCGGCGGGGTGGTCCACTCCGGGCGGGGGCCGGTGTCGCCGTGGCGGTGGCGGCGCCACTGGCGAGCCCGGTCGCGCTGGTCGCCGTGGCGGTGGGTGTCGCGATCGTCGTCGCGGCGCTGGTCGAGCGCCGGAACCCTTGATCACCGTCCTGACGAGGCGTCACAGTGGCGGGCATGACGATGCCGTTGCCCGACGACCACCCACTGGGCCCTCCCGCGGACGAGCAGTCGTGGGTGCGGGTCGCCGCGGAGCTGGCCGCCGACTTCGCCGCCACCGCCGACGAGCTGGACCGGACCGCGCGGCTGCCCCTCGACAACCTGCGGGCGCTGCACGCCAGTGGCCTGGACCGGGCGACGCTCCCGCACGAGTGGGGCGGCCGGTCGTTGAGCTACCGGACGGTCGGCGCGGTGCTGCGGGTGTTGAGCGCCGCCGAGCCGTCCACCGCGTGCCTGTGGCTCATGCACATCGGCGCCGCCGAAGCGCTCGTGCGCCACTCGACCCCCGAGGTCGCCCGCTACTACGCCGACGAGCTGATCGCCGGACGGCGGTTCGCCAACGCCCTGTCCGAACCCACCGGCGGCAACCAGTTCCTCACGCCCCAGCAGGTCGCCGAACCCGTGGCGGGCGGCTACCGGCTCACCGGCGCGAAGCGGTTCATCTCCGGCTGCGAGATCGCCGACCACTTCCTGATCAACGCGCTGGTGGACGGCCAACCCACCCTGTTCGGGCTCGAACCCGACGACACCGTGACCTTCGCGCCGCAGGACACCCTCGGCCTGCGCGCCACCCGCAGCCACCTGGTCGGCCTCAACGGCACCGTGCTGCGCTCCGACCGGCGCTGCCCGCCGGCGGCCCCCGGCCCCAACCACATCGCCGCCGGCCTGGCGTGGCTCTCGCTCGGCGTCGCCGACACGGCCCTGGCCACCCTGCTCGACCACGCCCGCACCCGGACCCTGCCGACCGGCGAACCCCTCGCCGCGCAACAACACCTGCGGTTCGACGTGGCCAAGGCCGTCCTCGACCTGGAGGCCGCCACCCTGGTCGCCCACAACACCGCGTGGCTGGCCGACCGGAACTCCCCCGCGTTCCTACCCGCCACGACCCGCGCCAAGCCCACGGCCAACCGCGTCGCGCGCGACCTGGCCCAGCTGTGCCTCCAGGTCGGCGGCGGCTCGGGCTTCGTCACCACCTCCCCGATCCAGCGCGTCTTCCGCGACGCCCAGACCGGCTGGCTGATGGCCCACTCCGTCGAGTTCTGCCTCAACCACATCGGCGCCACCACGATGACCCCGTGACCGAAGTGGCCGCCCGACCCACCTCGGGACGAGGCGGGTCGGGCGGCCACCGCGGGTCGGGCGGAGTCCGGGGTCGGGCGGAGTCCGGGGTCAGGCGGAGTCCGGGGTCAGGCGACCCGGCAGGAGACGCTGGGCCAGGTCCAGTTGCCGCCGTGCATGACGGTGAAGCCGAACGTGTTGCCGTTGCCGTTGGGACGTGCCGTCATCACGTTGGCCGTCTCCCACGTCGCCGTGGTGTTCCAGGTGGCGATGATCCGCTGCGGCGAGCTGACCGTGACCGTGACGACCCAGTTGTTCGTGCCCGTCACCGTCACCTGGCCGTTGAAGCGGTCGCTCCACTTCTCGCCCTCGGCGTAGGTCGCGGTGCAGCCGCCGGGGTCGGGGTTGGACGTGCTGGTGGTCGGGGTGGTGGTGCCCGTGCCGCTGTTCAGGACGTTGAGCACGGACGTGTAAGCGGCCTTCTTGTTGCCGGAGGAGTCGAACAGCAACGGGGTGCCGGACGCGCGCCACGAGTCGCTGTCACGGATGCCCCACACCGTGATGCCGGTGCAGCGCGACACGGCCAGGCACGCCTGCACGACGCCCTGGTACTGCTGGGCTTGCGTGCTGCCGGAGCCTTCGATGTCCAACTCGGTGATCTGGACGTCCACGCCGAGGTTGGCGAAGTTCTGCAACGTGGTGTGGTAGTTGGACGGCACCGGGTTGCCGCTGTTGAAGTGCGCCTGGAAGCCGACGCAGTCGATCGGGACGCCGCGGGACTTGAAGTCCTGCACCATCCGGTAGACGCCCTGGGTCTTGGCGTGCGACCAGTTGTCGGTGTTGTAGTCGTTGTAGCAGAGCTTGGCGCCCGGGTCGGCCGCGCGGGCGGCGCGGAAGGCGGCCTCGATCCAGTCGTTGCCGGTGCGCTGGAGGTTGGAGTCGCGGCGCGCGCCGGAGGTGCCGTCGGCGTACGCCTCGTTCACCACGTCCCAGGCGTAGATCTTGCCCCGGTAGTAGGACGCCACCTGCGTGACGTGGTTGAGCATGGCCTGGCGCAGCGCGCTGCCGGACATGTTCTGCATCCAGCCCGGCTGCTGGGAGTGCCAGGCCAGGGCGTGGCCGCGGACCCGCTTGCCCTGGTTGCGGGCGTGGTTGACGATCCGGTCGGCGTTGCCGAACGAGAACTGGCCCTGGTTGGGCTCGGTCGCGTCCATCTTCATCTCGTTCTCGGCCGTGACCATGTCGAACTCGCGGTTGAGGATCCCGACGTAGGTCGAGTCGCCGAGCTTGTTCGCCGCCACCGCGGTGCCGAAATAACGCCCGCTCTGCTGGGCCGCGGCGGCGAGCGTGGCCGCCGCGCCGCTGGCGGGCGCCGCCACCAGCACCGCGGCGCCCGCCGTGGCGGCCACCAGGCTCGCCACGAGCGCGACTCGTGAGACCGACTTCGCTGTCAGCTTCATGTTGCGCACCGAAACTTTCGATTGAGTTTACGATACTTGCAGAGGGCGACGATAACCACAGCGGGACGGCCTGGGCAACGCCTCCGACCGGCTAAATAAATGCGCGATCCCATTAGCGGCGGCACCCCGCGGGGCGTGACCGGGTGCCCGCCGTCGCTACACTGTTGGTGAACCGTCAACCGACTTCTGTGAGGTGGAGGGCCCCCGCTCCGGGAGTCCGCGCGCGTGGTGGATACCGAACGTGCAATGCGTCGGCCGGAGGTCGGCGACCCGGTGTGGCGGGAGGCCCCCTACCCCGCGCTCGTGGTGGAGAGCGGCGGAGTCGTGCGGGAGGCGAACGCGGCGGCCGGGGTCCTGGTGACCGCCGGGACCGCCCTGCGCGGGACCGTGGACTGGCTGGCCGACGCGCACGAGGCCTTCCCCGCCGGCGGGCCGGTGGCCTCCGGGCCGATCGGCGACCGCGCGTACGAGGCGCACCCGGTGCCGCACGCGGACGGCGCGGTCACGTGGTGGCTGGTCGACGACACCGACGTGCGGCGCGCCCGCGAGGAGTTGCGCGTCGAACGGGAGCGCACCGCCCTGCTGAGCAAGGTCTCCTCGGCCCTGCTGACCTCGCTGAACCCCGACCGCTGCATGCAGCTCACCGCACAGCTGGCCGCCGACCACCTGGCCGACGCCGCGTGGGTGATCGCCCCCGGCGGCGTGGCCGGCCACCCGGCCACGGTGTGCGTGCGCGGCGACGCGCCGGCGCACCACCGGCTCGTGATCGACCCCGACGACGTGGCGGGCCTGGGCGAGGCGTTGCAGGGGTTCCCGCCGGTGCCCTCGCGGTGGATCGACCCGGTGTCCGCGCCCGACTGGCTGGTGCCCGACGGCTTCGGCGAGATCGGCTCGATCGTGGTGACCCCGCTGCCCGGCCACGGCGTGCCGGCGGGCGCGCTGGTGCTGCTGCGCCGCAGCGCCGACCGGGCCTACACGCCGGACGAAGAGGTGTTCGCGCGGCTGTTCGCGGCCCGCGCCGGGTCCGCGATCTCCGCCGCCCGCAGCTTCGCCGCCCAGGCGTCGATCACCGAGACCCTGGTGCGCGAGCTGCTGCCGCCGGTGCTGCACCGCGTGGAGGGCGTCGAGCTGGCCGGCCGCTACCGGCCCGCGTCGGACTCCGAACGGGTCGGCGGCGACTTCTACGACGTCCACCCGGTCGGCGACGAGCACCTGGCGGTGCTGGGCGACGTGTGCGGCAAGGGCCTGGAGGCCGCCGTGGTGACCGGCAAGGTGCGCAGCGTCGTGCAGGCGCTGCTGCCGATGTCCGACGACCACCAGCGGGTCCTGACCCTGCTCAACGACGCGCTGCTGGGCCGGCACGGCACCCGGTTCGTCACCCTGGTGCTGGCGTCGGTGCGCCCGGTCGAGGGCGGGGTGCGGCTGCGGCTGACCTCCGGCGGGCACCTGCCGCCGCTGGTCGTGCGGACCACCGGGGCGGTCGAGGAGGCCCCGACGTCGGGGACGCTGGTCGGCGTGCTGCCCGAGGTCGTGTCCACCACCGCCGAGGTCCTGCTCGCGCCCGGCGAGACGTGCCTGCTCTACACCGACGGGATCACCGAGGCCGTGGGCGGGCCGCTGGGCGACGAGATGTTCGGCGAGGAGCGGCTGCACGCGGTGCTGGCCTCGTGCGCGGGGATGCCGGCCGACGCGGTGGCCGAGCACGTCCACATGGTCGCGGCCGAGTGGATCGGCGGCGGCAGCCACGACGACATCGCGCTGCTGGCCGTCACCGCGCCCCGGTACGCGTCGTGACCGCCGCGGGCGTCGCGGACGCGTTGTGGGCCGCGGTCGTCGCGGGGGACGAACCGGCGGCGACCCGGGCCGTGCTGGGCGCGCTCGACGCGGGCCTGGACGCCGAGTCGGTGCTGCTCGACGTCGTCGGCGGCGTGCAGCGGCGGGTCGGCGCGGAGTGGGCGGCCAACCGGCTCACCGTCGCCCAGGAGCACGCGGCCACCGCCATCAACGAACGGGTGATCGCGGCGCTGGGCGCGGTCGTCGAACGCCCCCGGCCGCACCTCGCGCACGTCGTGGTGGCGTGCGTGGACGGCGAGTGGCACGCCCTGCCCGCCCGGCTGCTGGCCGAGGTGCTCGCCCTGCGCGGGTTCCGCGTGGACTACCTGGGCGCGCAGCTGCCCGTGCCGCACCTGATCACCCACCTGCACACCACCGGACCGGCGGCGGTGGCGCTGTCGGGGTCGCTGGCCGTGCGGCTGCCGACCGCGCACGCGACGATCACCGCCTGCCAGGCCGCCGGGACGCCCGTGCTGGTCGGCGGCAGCGCGTTCGGCCCGGACGGCCGGTACGCGCGCCTGCTGGGCGCGGACCTGTGGGCGCCCGACGCGCGGGCGGCGGCGGACCTGCTGGCGGGCGGCCTGCCGCTGCGCACCCGCGACGCCCACCAGCCGATCGACGACCTGCCGCACCTGGCCGACCAGGAGTACACGCTGGTGTCCCGGTCGGCGCGGCGGCTGGTGCGCTCGGGCGTGGCCGCCGGCAGCCCGCCCGAGGACCTGGCGCACATCGTGGACTTCCTGTGCGCCGCGCTCTACACCGACGACCCGACACTGCTCACCGGCTACCTGGCGTGGCACGCCGAGGTCCAGGCCGCGCGCGGCGCGCCGCTGTCGGCGCTGGGCCCGGCGCTGGACGTGCTCGCCGCCGAACTGCGCGACTTCCCCCGCGCCACCCGCCTGCTCGACGCGGCCCGCTCGGTGGCCGGCGGGTTCGCCGACCAGGGGCCCGCGGCGTGAGCGCCGCGCTGACCTGCACCCTGTCCACCACCGACGGCCACGCCACGGTGGCGCTGTCCGGCGACCTCGTCTACGGCCGCGACGACGGGCTGATCGGCGTGGTGGACCAGGCGCTGGCGACCCGCGCGGCGGTGGTCGTCCTGGACTGCGCCGGCCTGACCCACTGCGACTCCCACGGCCTGTCCACCCTCCTCGCCGCGCACCACCGCGCGTCCGCCGCCGGCGCGGCGCTCACCGTGCGCAACCCGCCGGCCGTGCTGGAGCGCTTGCTGCGCCGCACCAACACCCACCTGCACCTGACCGGCGACACACCCGCGCGCTGACCGTCACGCGCTCTCGAACAACGGGTCCAGGGCGGCGGCGAGGACGGTCACCTTCTTGGCCGCCGCGGCGAACCCGGTCGAGGCCGGCTGTTCGGTCAGCACGGCCACCAGGAACCGGTCGTCCACGACCCCGGTGGTGTTCAACGCCCGCTGACCGCTGTAGCAGCACGCCCAGCCCTGCTTGACCGCCCACCGGTGCCCGGCGAGCCCGGCGGGGATGCCGAAGGTCTGGTCCACGCCGTCCGCGCCCCGCGGCGTCGCGTTCGCCAGCGCCGGCAGCACCACGTCCGCCCGCGGCGAGTCCAGCACGTACCGGTAGACGGCGACGACGTCGCGGGCGGTCATCAGCGTGTCGCCCCACATGTTCGGGTCCGGGGGCGGCACGAGCCCGTCGAGCCCGATCCGCGCCGCCCAGGTCCGCGGGATCGCCTGCCGCCACAACCGGTTGGCGATGCCGTCGTCACTGGTGGACAGCATCTCGGCCACCACGTCCGGCGCGGCCGTGCCCCGCTCCAACGCGTCGAGGGCGATCAACAGCTTGATCACCGAGGCCGCCGGGAACGCCTCCTCGGGCCGCTCGGCGAACACCTCCGCCCCCGCGTCCCGGTCGAACACCACCACCCCGCGCCGCACCCCCGGTGCCACGCCCGCCAGATCGACCGTCGGCGGCGCCTGCACCTGCGGTTCCACCACCGGCGGTTCGGTCGGCGTCACGGTCGTGGTCGTGGTGGTGGTCGGTTGCGTCGTCGTCGGTGCCGTGGTCACGACCGGCGCCTCCGCCACGATCGCCACCGGGGCGGCAGGCCCCTCCCGCCGCTCCCCCGGCCCCGCCACCACGGCCACCGCCATCACGGCCACCGCGCCGGCCCCCGTCGCCACCAATGCCACTCGAATTCCCCTCACATCCACTGAAAAGGCTCTCGGGGGCCTGCGACGTTGACCTGTCGGCGAGGCAACTTTCCCGCCGCCCACGGCGTCCGCGCGCGGTTCCTCGCCCCCTGCGGGCCGGGAGATCCGGTGGTGCAATGAGGACAGTGGAGGTGCGACATGGGCGACCGCGACGACTTCCTGGCCTGGGTCGGCTCCCGCCTCAGGGAGGCCGAGACCGCGCTGCACAACGGCGATCCCGCGCCCCGACGCGCCCTGTGGTCCCGCGGCGATCCCGTCACGGTGCTCGGCGCGTGGCGTTCCGCGACCGGCTGGGACGAGGTGGACCGGCTGTTCACCGACCTGGGCGACACCTTCAGCGACTGCACGCGCCACGAGTACGAGATCGTCGCGGCCGACGTGGTCGGCGACCTGGCGTACACCGCCGGTTACGAGCACACGCGCGCGTCCGTGGACGGCGAGGCGCGCGAGTACACGTTGCGCGTCACCCAGGTGTACCGCCGCGAGAACGGCGAGTGGAAGGTCGTCCACCGCCACGCCGACACCCTTCGGTGACACCTCCCCGGCGACACCTCCCCGGCGACACCTCCCTGGCGAGCCTCCGAAAGCCGCCCGCGTTGCCGCCGAACGGTGCATTGGGAGCGCTCCCAGAACTGCGTAGGGTTCGGGTGACGTCCACCGGCACCCCGAGGGAGACCCGCTGTGCGCAAGTTGCTGACGGCCTGCTTGGCCGCGTTGCTCGCCGTGCCCACCGCGGTGACGGCGGACGCGAAGCCGGCCCCGTGCTCCCGCGCCGACCTGCTGTTCTGCGAGGACTTCGAACGCGTGCCCACGGGCGGCGCGACCAGCCTCAAGTGGGGCGTGGACACCAAGGACGGCACGCTGACCGTGGAACGGCACGGGCGCAACAAGGTCCTGCACGCCCACACGGTCGGCAACGGCCGCGCGTTCCTGCGCGTGGACCACTTCTCGGCCCCCGGCAACAGCTTCCACGGCCGCGCCCGCATCCGCGTTGCCGCCTTCCCCACCGAACCCGACTGGGCGCACTACACCCTCGTCGAAACCACCGGCGACGGCCCGGAGATCATCCGCCCGTTGGGCGGCCAGTACGTGCCCACGCTCGACAAGGCGCTGTGGGGCGTCGGCGCGGACGGCGGCCCGACCGGCGACTGGACGAACTGGCGCGAATCCGCCCCGTCGCGCGCGGGCGTGTGGCAATGCGTGGAATGGCACATGGACGCGACCGACAACCGCGTCACCGTCTCCATCGACGGCCAACCCGAACCGGACCTGACGGTGTCCACGAAGGACCACGGCGGCAACCCGGTCGACTTCCTGTTCCCCCGGTTCGACGCGGTCAAGTTCGGCTGGCAGCTCTACCAGCCCAACTCCGGCACCTACGACGTGTGGCTGGACGACCTGGCCCTGTCCACCCGCCGCGTCGGCTGCTGAGACGTGTTCCGGGCCCGCCACAATCGCGACTCGCGCTCGTATTCGTTGATCAAGGGATATGTGCGGCAGAAATCGGCTGCACCGTTGACCGACCGGTGACGACCACTGGGCGACAAGCAGTCCCCATAGCGTGGAATCCGCCATCTCATGTCGGCGCGCGGCGCACAATCCCCGTCGTGTCGCAGGACCTCGTCGAAATGCTCGTGCCGTGTCGCGTGTGGCAGTTGGTCCACCCGGCGTTGCCCGAGTGGCCGAGACGGCGGCAGGGCGGCGGCACCGAGCCCAAGGACGACCGCGCCTCGTTGGCGGCGGTGGCTTTCGTGTTGGTCTCGGGGTGCTCCTGGCGGGAGGTGCCGCCCGTGTTCGGGATCTCGCGCGCCACCGCGCACCGCAGGTTCGTCCACTGGACGGAGGCGGGCGTGTGGGACGCGCTGGACGGCATCGCCGTGCCCGGGGACGGCTGGGACGCGGAGTTCCGCTGGCTCGACACCGTCCGCCGCGCCGCCCGGCGCCGCACCGCGCGGCCGGAGGCGGGCGGACGCGGGGCAGTTCGGCTCGACGGGTCGCGACGGTCCGGCACGGCCACGCGAGACACCGCCGGTGGTGATCGAATCCGCCCCGCCGGGACTCCCCTCCCGGCCGAGGGCAGGTCGACGGAGTTGAGGAGGGTGCTCGTGGGCGGCGACAAGACCGACGACGACTGATCCACGCGGGCGACGCCCGGCGTCGAGCCGGGCGTCGCCTACTTCAGGTCCAGCCGCACGCCGAAGCGGTGGCGGCCCGGCACGTCGGTGGCGGTCAGGGTGACCTGCGTGCGGCCCGTGTCGTTGGCCTTGACGATCAGGTCGTACCCGCGGTCGCCTTCCGCGAAGCCGATGGGCTCGGCGTAGGCGTCCTCCCCCTCGGGCAGCACGATCACGTAGCGGACCGCGTCGGCGGGCCGGGCGAAGCGCAGGAAGAAGTCGTCCGGTTGCCGTTTGCGGACCAGGGGTTCGCACATGCCGGGCCAGTCCAGGTCGATCACGAGCCGCAGCTCGTCGCCCGCCTTCACCGGGGAGGCCAGGTGCGCGATCACCTCCAGCCGGCCGTCGGCGAGCCACGTCTGCGTGGTGTCGCACCGCGGACCGGGGGTGGTCGCGCCGGACAGCGTGCGGACCCGGCAGGTCACCTTCGCCCGCTGCCGCTCGGGCTGGTTCCACGCCGGGCCGATCCGGAAGCGGACGAAGGGCGCGACGTCCGCCTCGACCCGCGCGCGGACGGCGACGGTCTCCGCCGCGCCGCCCCGGTCGTCGATCACGGTCACGTCGTCCCAGCTGAGGTAGTGCAGGGGCCCGCCGATCGCCTGCTGCACCAGCTCGCAGTACCGCGCGATCAGCCGCCGGTCCCGCAGCCGGTCGGCCTCGCCGCGCCGGCGGTGGGCCACCAGCGCGGCGAACGCGGCGAGCACGCCGATCCCCGCGACCACCACGGCCGCGGTCTTCGCGACCGGACCCCCGAACACGGCGCCGAGCACCGCGCCGACGGACAGCACGGTCAGCGACGCTTCGAGCAACCCCGCCAAGCCGGCCCGCAGCACCTGCGCCTCGAACCACGCCACCAGACCGCGCATGTGACGCCCTCCCCACCCCGCGCGATACCGCACGGGGTCGCCGCGCGGTATGCGGAAGCACAGATCGTGCAGTGACGGGCAGGTCGCGTCCATGCGCGCGTTGCATGACCATGCGAATCCGTTGAATTGCGGTTCGCCCAAGGCATTCCACGTCAGCGGGGAAGCATGGTGTTATGGGTTCCGTGATATGGGACCATTTTCGCGCGTGGTCCCGTGTGCTTCTCACGCAACCTTGAAGTGTGGCGGGGAATTTCGCCGGCGGGTACCTACCGGAAGCCCTATTCGCGCGGCGCGCCGGGGTGCGACGCTGCGGTGGTTCGACCGCACCCAGCCGGGCCGCCGCCCGCGTGGGGCCGGTGCGGTCGGCTTCCCCCTGCCTCACGAGGAGCATCGGATGAAGCACAGAACCCTGGGCGCGGCGGTCGCCCTCGCGACCCTCGCCTGGACGGGGGTCCTCGCGCCGACGGCCCAGGCCGACCCGAGCGCGGCGACCCTCGCGCCGGCAGGCCACGCCGCGCCGGCCGCGGCACCTTCCGCGCCGGCGGTCCAGGCCTCGCCCGCCGCAGCGCCGGCCCAGCCCGTCGCGCTCGCGCCGCCGAACGTGGACGTCGCCGCCGTGCAGGCGCACCTCACCCAGTTCAACGGCTTCGCCACCGCCAACGGCGGCCACCGGCGCGCGGGCAGCGCCGGGTACACGCAGTCGCTCGCGTACGTGAAGGGCAAGCTGCAAGCCGCCGGGTACACGGTCACCGAGCAGCGCTGCACCTCCTGCACCTACGTGTCGAACAACCTGATCGCCGACTGGCCCGGCGGCGACGCCAACCAGACCGTGGTGTTCGGGGCGCACCTCGACGGCGTGTCCGCCGGTCCGGGGATCAACGACAACGGCTCCGGGTCCGCGGTCCTGCTGGAGAACGCGCTCCAACTCGCCGCCCGCAACCCGTCGATGACCAAGCACGTCCGGTTCGCCTGGTGGACCGACGAGGAGCAGGGCCTCAACGGATCCCGGTTCTACGTCGGCCAGTTGACCTCCGCCCAGCGCACGGCCATCAAGGCGTACTACAACTTCGACATGGTCGGGTCGCGCAACGCGGGCTACTTCGTCAACA
Organism: Saccharothrix sp. NPDC042600; assembly: GCF_040647305.1. Taxonomy (NCBI): domain Bacteria; kingdom Bacillati; phylum Actinomycetota; class Actinomycetes; order Pseudonocardiales; family Pseudonocardiaceae; genus Saccharothrix; species Saccharothrix sp. NPDC042600. The sequence goes on from NZ_JBEZBW010000015.1 coordinate 42,766, forward strand.
ACATCTCCACCGCCGCCGCGGCCCCGCTGCGCGAGTACTGGACGTCGCTGGGCCTCGCGCCGGAGGAGAACGTCGAGGGCGCGGGCCGGTCCGACGACTACTCGTTCCAACAGGCGGGCATCCCCTCCTCCGGCTACGCCACGGGCGCGTCGGCCCGCAAGACCAACGCCCAGGCGGCGAAGTGGGGCGGCACGGCCGGCGCGGCCTACGACCCGTGCTACCACGCCCGCTGCGACACGACCGGCAACATCAACCCCACCGCGCTGGACCGCGCGGCCGACGGCGTCGCCCACACGATCTGGAAGCAGGCGGTCAACGAGAGCCCCGCCAACGACTTCTCGTTGTCGCTGTCGCCGTCGTCCGGTTCGGTGGCGGCCGGCGGTTCCACCACGTTCACCGTGACCACGTCCACCACGGCCGGGTCGCCGCAGACCGTCACCCTGTCGGCGACCGGCGCGCCCAGCGGTGTGGCGGTGACGTTCGACCCGGGCACGGTCCAGTCGGGTTCTTCCTCCACGGCAACGGTTTCCGTCCCGGCCTCGACGGCGTCGGGCACCTACTCGATCACCGTCACCGGGACCGGCACGACCGCCCGTTCGGCCACCTACGCGCTGACCGTCACGGGCGGCGGGCCGGGCGGCTGCGACGGCGTCCCGGCGTGGAGCGCGTCGGCGTCCTACGCGCCCGACGACGTGGTGTCGCACAACAACCACAAGTGGAAGTCCACCTGGTACTCGTCGGGCGCGGAACCCGGCGCGCCCGGCTCGTGGGCCGTCTGGCAGGACCAGGGCGCCTGCTGACCCGCGCCGGGGGCGGCACTCCAGCCGCCCCCGGCGTTCAGGTCACGACGAACACGCACCCCCTCCGGCCGGCGGCCGGCCCCGCCACCAGCCGCGGCACCAGCGAGTCGAGCAGCACCGCCTTGGACACCGAGGGCGGCACCACCAGGACCAACCCGTCCCCGCGGTCGGCCACCGCCAACCGCCACCACGTGGGCCGGCCGACCGGGATCTCCCCGACCGCCGCCGCGCCTAGGGCAGCGCCGGCGTCACCGACGTGATCCGCTCCACCCGGAACTGCCGATCGGCCTCCCGCAAGTGGCACCACGCCAGGAGGAACGGCCCGTCCCACCCCGCGGGCGTGATCGTGCGCTGCGAGGACTCGCCCTTCCCGTCCACGTACTCGATGCGCACGTCCGACCGGCCGTCGATGGCCCCCGCCAACAGCTCCACCGCCTGCTTCGACAACTTCCGGTTCCTGCGCCGCACGACCTGAGCCGTCGTCGGTTCACGCGCAGGCACCCCAGCCGAAGCAGCCGGAGCGACTGGCGCGACCGCGCGCCGTCGGACCACCACCCCACCCGACGCGGGGTCCTCCACCACCGAGAACCCCTGCGCCAGCAACAGCGGAACCGCCTCCGCCGACGCCATCCCGGTCCCCGCCACGGTCGGCGCCAACTCCACGAACCCCGGCACCCGCACCACCTCCGCGACGACCCCCTCCTCAGCCACCACGCAACACCCCACCTCCCGCACGCTGACCCGCCCCCGCCCACGCTCCCCCAACAACACCCGCAACGCCCACGGCAGGCCCCCGCCCGTCAGCCCTTCCAACGCGGCCGGCAACGACTCCGCCGTCCACCCGCGCGCGAACGCCGCCCGCACGCTCGCCCGGGTGAACCGCCACACCCGCGCCCCGTCCTCCACCCGGCTCTCCGCCGCGTCCGCCAGCACCCGCGCGGCCTCGACCGTCAACTGCCCGAACACCACGGCCGTCAGGTCGTCGGAGAACTCCACCTCGCACGGCATCGGCACCACCACCCCGGCCACCGCGCGCGCCAGCGCGTCCACGTCGTCGGCGGCCGGCAGCGCCTCCCCGCACACGCTCAGCGCGTCCCCGACGACCACCCCGACCATCTCCGCCTCACGAGCGACCTCGCCCACGTGCTCGTGCACCGCCGGGCAGAACCAGTGCGCTGCGGCGGCGATCCCGTCCACCGACCACCCGCCCCGCGCCGCCCGCAGCACCGCCCACCGCGCCGCCCGGGGGTGTGACGACTCGACCTTCGGCGCGGCCGGGACCCGCCGCGCCGTCGGGGCGTGCGGCATCCGGAACCAGGCCCACGCCAGCTCCGCCCACTGCCGCGCCGGCGTCGCCGCCCGCCACCGCTCGTACCGCGCGGTCACCCCGAACGCCGTCCCGTGCGACCCCAGCAACCCGGCCGCGAACACGAGGTCCAGCACCAGCACCAGGAAGTCGTCGTCCAGCCCGAGCGCCTCGCGCAGCCGCTGCCGCTCCTTGGCCCCCACCCCGCCACGCCGCAACGCCACGATCGGCTCGCCCGTGTCCAGCACCGCGTAGGCCGAACGCAACAGGTGCTGCACCGCGGACCGCAGCTCGCCGTCCGACCCGCCCCGCCCGCGCTCGACCGCCGGCCGCCCGGTCACCTCCACCGGTCCCGTCGCCCGCCGCCACCGGTCCACGACCGGCGGCACCAGCCGCACCACGTCGCCGGCCGGCCACGCCACCCCCACCCGCCGCAGCTCGCCCAAGGCCGACCGGACCGCCTCCCGGTCCCCGCCGGTCGCCGCCGCCACCGACTCGACCGTGGCCGAGGCCCCCAGCACCGCCGCCGCCCGTCCCGCGGCCACCGCGTCCCGGCTCACCAGCCGCAGCGCGGACAACGCCCCGCGCCCGCTCAACCACTCCGCCAGCTCCTCCGGCGCCGCGCCGACCGGCACGTCCGGCCGGAGCCGACGCACCTCGGCCAGGTCCGGCCGGTTCATCCGGTCGAGGTACGCCGCTAACGACCCGTCGCCCATACCGGTGATTCTGCAACGCGCCGCGAAGGGCTTGTGATCTACCGCACGACCATCCATGCTAGGCCGACCCTTGGGAGCGCTCCCAGACTCAACGAGGAGGAGCAGAGGACCGTGGACAAGCGAGGGACGAGACGCCGGACCGCCCTGGCCGGGCTGGCCGCCGCCGCGCTGGTCGCCGGCGCGTTCGCCGCGACGGCGACCGCCGGGACCGGCGAGCGCGACGGCCCGCCGCACCTGCCCCGGGGCACGGAGTTCTACGTGGACCCGGACTCCGGCGCGGCCCGGCAGGCCGCGATCTGGCGGCGGGAGGGCCGCGCCGCCGACGCCGACCTGATGGACGCGATGGCGTCCCACGGCCAGGCGATCTGGTTCACCACGGCCGGCGCGGACAAGGTGCGCGACGACGTGCGCCGGGTCGTGCGGGCGGCCAAGGCCCAGGACCGCGTGCCGGTGCTCGTGGCGTACTTCGTGCCCTACCGGGACTGCTCGCAGTGGTCGGCGGGCGGCGCGCGCAGCGAGCAGGAGTACAAGGAGTGGATCGACGCCTTCGCGCAGGGCATCGGTGACGAGAAGGCCGTGGTCGTGGTGGAGCCGGACGGCCTGGCGCTGCTGACCAGCGAACCGTGGTGCACCATCGGCCCGGACGAGGAACTGGTGCCGCAGCGGTACCGCGAGATCAACCACGCCGTGGACGCCCTCAAGCGCGGCAAGCACACCCGGGTCTACCTGGACGCGGGCCACTCGGCGTGGCAGGCGCTCAACGACTACGACGCCGGGTACGGCGAGCCCCGGCAGCAATCCGGCATCGTCAACCGCCTGCTGCGCGGCGGCGTGACCCGAGCCGACGGCTTCGCCCTGAACACCTCGAACTACCGCACCACCGAGGACCTGGTCCGTTACGGGACACGGGTTTCCCAGTGCATCCACCTGCGCGGGCAGGGCGCGACGAGCTGCCCGTCGGACGCGGAACTCGACGCGCTGCCGGTGCACAAGCCCGGCATGACCCACTTCGTCCTCGACACCAGCCGCAACGGCCGGGGCCACTACACCCCGGGTCCGGGCGAGACCGACTGGTGCAACCCGCCGGGCCGCGGCCTGGGCGAACGCCCGACCGCGAACACCGGCGTCCCGCTGGTGGACGCGTTCCTGTGGGTCAAGCGCCCGGGCGAGTCGGACGGCGAGTGCCAGGGCGGCCCGCCCGCCGGCCGGTGGTGGCCGGAGCAGGCCCTGGAACTGGCGAAGCTCGCCTCTCCCCCGCTGCGGTAGTCCTCCGGACGCGGGAAGGCCTCCCGGGTGGTGCGAGCGGAGTTCGCGCACACCCGGGGGGCCTGCCGGGCGCGGTTGGGCGTGTGCCGGAACGGGTATCGGCGGAGGAGTCGATCTCGGGGGAGGTTTCCGGTGGCGCGACGGACGTCCAACCGCAAGGCCGTGCTGATGGGGCTGCTCGCCGGCGCGATGTTCGGTGTGACCCAGGGGTTGTTGCGGGACAACGTGTGGGTCGGGTTGGTCATGGGGCTGTTCTTCGGCCTCGGCATGGGGCTCGCCATGCGGCACGTGTGGGGCTCCACGGCGTTGAACGGCCTGGACCGCCGCGAGCGCCGCGCCATCTCCCGCGCCATGCGCCGAGGTGAGCCGGTGGAGGACCCGCGGCTCGCCCGGCCGCTGGTGGACCAGGTGGACGCGTTCCTGGCGATGCCCTTCCCGGTGTGGGCGGTGCGGGTGCTGTTCGGGCTGCTCGCCGTGCTGGGCCTGGTGGTCGCCGTGCTGGAGTTCCGCGGCGGGGAGGGCGTCGGCGGTGGCGTGCTGCTCCTGGTGATCTCCCTCGCGATGCTCTTCGGCCTGCTCCCGTGGGTGTCCCGCCAACGCGCCCGGTTCCGGCAGTCGCAGGAGGCCACGTGGCGGCGGCACTCCGACGTCTCGACGACGGCTGACTGACCGCTGGCGCCGTGGTCGAGTCCCGGTCGCCGGCGGTGTGCCACCCGTCCCTACCGCGTCACAGTGGTCCGGACTTCGCGGAGGGTGGCGCATGGACGAGGTGGGGCAAGGTGTCGCGTTCATCGACGGGCGGTTCTGCCCGGTCGGGGAGGCGCGGATCTCCGTGCTGGACATGGCCCTGACCAAGGGCGACAGCACGTACGACGTCGTGCACGTGTGGAAGGGCCGGTTCTACCGGCTCGACCGCCACCTGGACCGGTTCCAGGCGGGCATGGCCGCCCTGCGGCTGGACCCCGGCCTCACCCGGCGGCAGATCGAGGACGTGCTGCACGAGTGCGTCGGCCGCGCCGGCCTGCGCGACGCGTACGTGTCGATGACCTGCACGCGCGGGCGCACGACGGTGCCGGGCAGCCGGGACATCCGGGCCGCGCGCAACGGGTTCTACGCCTTCGCGGTCCCGTTCGTGTGGATCACCACCCCGGAGCAGCAGGAGCACGGCGCGTCGCTGTGGATCAGCTCGCGCCCGCGCATCGCCCCCGAGAGCGTCGATCCGGCGGTCAAGAACTACCACTGGCTGGACATCCAGATGGCGCAGTTCGAGGCCTACGACCACAACGCGCAACTGGTCGTGCTGCGCGACCAGTCCGGCGGCATCACCGAAGGCGCGGGCTACAACGTCTTCGCCTTCGTGGACGACCGGTGGGTCACGCCGAAGAACGGCGTGCTGGGAGGCATCACCAGGCAGTCGGTGATCGAACTGCTCGCCGAGGACGGCGTCGCGCTGGAGGAAGGGCACTTGAGCGCGGACGCGGTGCTGCGCGCGACGGAAGTCGTCGTCACCTCGACCGCCGGCGGCGTCATGCCCGTCACGGAGGTCAACGGCCGGCCGGTGGGCTCGGGCCGCCCGGGCCCCCACACCCGACGCCTCCGCGACCGCTACTGGGCCCGCCACGAAGACGACCGGTGGTCAACGCCGGTCCGACCGAGGCCGGCAACGCAATTGCCAGAAGTATTCAACTAGCGCGTTCAGTCACGCCCGGTAAACGCTCGGAACACGTGCGTCACCAAATGCGGTTACCGCCTCAAAAGGTACGTCCACAACTGGTGAAGGCCCACGGACTCCGAATGGCCGCAGGCGGATATCGGCGTGGCCGAACTCCCGCAAAAATTGCTGCCCAACGGTGCTGATCAGGCGCATGACCTGCTCTGTTCGGGTGCTGTGCGGGCGGGCAGTCGTGCGCTGATACTGGGCGAATCGACGGCGCTCTTGGGGGAAGGCCGTCGCCCGTCCGCACTATCCAGGGGGTACATCCGTGGCGCATGGAACTGTCGATCCTCGATTGAGCACACCGCCGGCACAAAATGTGCCGACCCGCTTGCCGTCACTGACCGGCGCGCGTTTCGTCGCCGCCGGTCTCGTTTTCTTCTTCCACGCGACCCTGCTCTTCCCGTTCGTCTCGCCCGACGCGCAGGAGAACGCCGACACGCTGTTCATGCAGGGCGGCTTCACCGGGGTGACGTTCTTCTTCATGCTCAGCGGCTTCGTGCTCACCTGGTCGGTGCGGCCGGGCGACACCGCGCCGGCGTTCTGGCGCCGGCGGTTCTTCAAGATCTACCCCAACCACCTGCTCACGTTCGTGGCCGCGCTGGTCGTCCTGGGCCTGGTCACGGGGGCGACGCTGGACGCGGGGGACGGCGTGCTGAACGTCCTGCTGCTGCAGAGCTGGCACCCCGACCTCACCGTCCGCACCGGGTTCAACGTGGTCGCCTGGTCGCTGTCGTGCGAGGCGCTGTTCTACTTCGCCTTCCCGTTCCTGATCAAGCTGGTCGAGCGGGTCCGGCCGGAACGGCTGTGGCTCTGGACGACCCTCTCGGCCGCCTCCGTGCTCGCGCTGCCGAGCTTCGCCGCGCTGCTGCCCGAGGGGCAGCCGTTCCCGTTCGGCTACAGCGACCGGGAGCTGTGGTTCGTCTTCCACCTGCCGCCCACCCAGCTGCTGACGTTCGTCTTCGGCATGTTCCTGGCCAGGATCGTGCTGACCGGTCGGCCGCTGCCGCTCAAGCTCGGCGGGGCGGTCGGGTTGGCCGTCGGCGCGTACTTCGTCGCCTCGCTGTTCGGGCCGCTCTACCGGTTCAGCGCGGTCATGCTGGTCCCGCTCGGCCTGCTGGTGGCCGCCGCCGCGGTCGCCGACGTGGACCGGCAGCCGACGTTCCTCGGCAGCAAGCTCATGGTGTGGCTGGGTGACGTGTCGTTCGCCTTCTACATGTGGCACTACCTGGTGCTGGTCCTGGGTCAGCACTGGCTCGGCACGGGCCAGGACTGGAGCACCACGACCACGGTCGTCGTGATGCTCCTGCTGTTCGCGGTCACCCTGGTCCTGTCCTGGGCGACCTTCACGTTCGTGGAGCGGCCGATCATGAGGCGGTTCGCCACTTCACGCCGCAAGCGCGAACCGGTCCTGGCCGCCTAGCCGGACGGGGGCCGGTGTTCCCACCGGCCCCTCCGACTAACCGAAGACCTGGACCTCCGCCAGGGACAACGGCCGGTCCGAGCCGACCAGTTGGACCCGGACGTACCGCGCGGTGCGGTTGACCGGCAACGACAACGTCGTGCCGACCGCCGTGGCCTGGAAGTGCTTCCACACGCCCGGCTGCCCGGCGGTCACCTGCGGGTCGGTCGACGTGAACGGCGTGTCCGAGGCGAACACGTAGAACTGCCGCAACCGGTCGGCGCAACAATCCGTGCGGTTGGACAACTTCACCGTGCTCACCGCGTGCGAAGCGCCCAGATCGACCTGCCACCACGGGTTCGCGTCCAGCGGGCGGTCCGAGGTGTGCGTGACCGAACCGGCCCAGAAGTCACCGTTGGTGTTCCCGTCCACGGCCCGGCTCGCGACCGCCCCGGTGTGGTACGTGCTCGACTGGCCGGCCGCCGCGCGCAACGCGAGGTTGGCCGGGTCGAGCGTGCCGGTGGCGCGGTAGGTGCGGCCGGCGGTGGCGGCGAAGGTGACCCGGTCGCCGACCCGGGTGCCCGCGACCGGCTGCCCGGTGGCGGTGTCGATGAGCGTGTGCCGGCCGGTGAAGATGCCGTTGCGGACGGTCAGGGGACCCGAGCCGGCCGGTGTGACGGTGAAGTCGACGCCGCCCGCCGCCGTCCAGGACGCGTTGACGGTGACGTCGCCCCGGGCCTTGAGACCGGCGACCGAACCGCCGGTCCAGGCGCTGGGCTTCGCGGGCAGGACGTGGACGTCGCCGTTCTGGCTCTGCAGCAGCATTTCCGTCATGCCGGCGGTCGCGCCGAAGTTGCCGTCGATCTGGAACGGCGGGTGCGTGTCGAACAGGTTCGCCAACGTGGACGACTTGAGCTGTTCGGCGACCATCTTGTGGGCGTGGTCGCCGTCGAGCAGCCGCGCCCAGAAGTTGATCTTCCACGCCTTGCTCCAGCCGGTGCCGCCGTCGCCCCGGTCGAGCAGTGTGGCCTTCGCGGCCTCGCCGAACGCCGTGCCGGCGGTGATCCGGCGTCCGGGGTGCAGCGCGTAAAGGTGGGACACGTGCCGGTGCCGCGGTTCACCGGTGATGCCGTCGCTCTTCCACTCCTGCAACCGCCCGCCGCCGCCCACCCGCAGGCCGGGGTCCATCGCGTCGAGCTTGGCCTGCACGCGGGACCGGAAGTCGGCATCGACGCCGAGGGCTCGCGCGGCGGCGATGGTGTCGGTGAACAGTCCCCACACGATCTGCTGCGCCATCGCGCCGCCGGCGGTGAACGGGCCGTGCTCGGGCGAGTAGCTCGGTGTCGCGACCAGCCTGCCGTCGCGCGGGTCGGTGCGCAGGTTCGCCAGCCAGAACTCGCTCGCACCCTTGAGCAGCGGGTACGCCCGGTCGAGCAGGGCGGGGTCCCGGGTGAAGGTGGAGAGGTCGTAGACCTGGGAGGCCAGCCAGCCGTTCGCCTCGGGGAACCAGAACGCGGTGGCCCAGTCGTGCACGCCGGTGAAGCCGAACGGGTTGGTCTCGTTGTGCACGACCCACCCGGCGGTGCCGAACATGCCGGCCGCGGTGACCTGACCGGGCGCCTTGAGCGCCTCCACGAACCGCACGAACGGCTCCGCCGTCTCGCCGAGGTTGGTCTGCGCGGCGAGCCAGTAGTTCATCTGGACGTTGATGTTCGTGTGGTAGTCCGCCGACCAGGGCGGGGAGGTGGAGTTGTTCCACACGCCCTGGAGGTTCGCCGGGAGCGAGCCGGTCCGCGACGACGCGATGAGCAGGTAGCGGCCGTACTGGTAGAACAACGCCTCCAGCGCCCGGTCGTCCGGCGAGGAGCCACCGGTGTAGGCCGCGCGCAGGTCGTCGGTGGGCTTGTTCGGCATCACCTGGCCGATGTCCAGCCGCACGCGGTCGAACAGCGCCCTGTGGTCGGCGGTGTGGTTGGCGCGCAGGGTCGTGAAGGACCTGGCCGCCGCACTGTCCACTCTGGACTTGACGCGTGCGCTCGGGTCGGTTCCGCGGTAGTTGGGGTAGGTGTCGGCGTAGTTGGTGCCGGCACCGAGGACGAACATGGCGCTGTTCGCGCCGGACACCGTGATCGAGGACCCGTTGCCGGTCACGGTTCCGCCGTCGGTGACGACCTGGACCTGGGCCTCGAACACCATGCCGTTGTCGGCCAACGCGCCCCGGATCGTCAGCCGCCCGCCGGACGCGGTCGTGGTGAAGTCGCCGCGCGGAGAGGTGTAGCGGAGGGTGAACGACACCCGGCCCGGCTGGTTCGCGGCCAGCCGACCCACCACCACGCCGTCCGGGTGGCTGGCGAAGTACTCGCGGCTGTGCACGACGCCGTTGTCGGTGTAGCTCACCTTCGCGATGGCGTCGCCGATGTTCAGCTCGCGCCGGTACCCGGAGTGGGCGGTGCCGTGCCCGGCCATGTCCAGGCGCAGGTCGCCGAACGTCTGGTACGCGCCGAAGTTGGTCTTGGGCTGACCGAGCTTGCCCGCCACCCAGGACGGGTCGGCCGAGCCGTTCCGGTCGATGGCGGCGACGACCTCGTCCAGCGCGCCGGGCCGAGGGGAGGTCCAGTTGCCGGAGTCGTAACCGCCGACCGCGCCGGGACCGCCGGTCCACAGCGACTTCTCGTTGAACTGCAATTGCTCGGACGTGACGCCGCCGAACACCATCGCGCCCAGCGCGCCGTTGCCGATCGGCAGCGCCCGGCTCTCCCAGTCGGTGGCGGGCTCGTCGTACCACAGGGTGTTGCCGTCCGCGGCCTGCTGGGCGTGCGCGCGCGGCGGCCGTTCGGACAGCGCCGCGAGGCCGGCCGACACCAGGGCCAGCGCCACGAACGCCGCCGACGACTTCGCTAGCGGTCTACGCATGGACACCCTCCGTTGGGTGGGGTGATCGGATTCCGAGGCCCGGCCAGACCTCGGGCAGCATAGATCCGATGTATGCACGACCGATAGCCCTCAACGGTGGGTTGGCAACGAACCGACAGCGCCGAAACGTCCGATGTGAGGAGCAGACCCTCGCGGTCGGGCCCTCAGGCGGCGGCCCGGTCGGAGGTCAGGATCTCGCGCAACGCGGCCAGCCCCTTGGCCGCCTGGCTCTTGACCGTGCCCTCGGCGCACCCCAACCGTTCGGACGTCTCGGCCACGCTCAGGTCCGCGCAGTACCGCAACACCACGGCCGCGCGCTGGCCGGGCGGCAACCGCACCAGCGCGGCGCGCACGTCCAGCACGTCCTCGACCGCGGCCGGTGACACGCTCACCGGCGGCAACTCCTCGACCACGGTCTCGCGCTTGCGGAACGACCGCCGGGTCTCGTCCATCGTCGTGCGCAGCACCACTTTGCGGGCGTAGGCGTCCAGGTTCACCTCGCGGCCCAGGCGCGGCCAGGCCACGTAGAGCTTCGCCAGCGTGGTCTGCGTCAGGTCGTCCGCGAGGTGCCCGTCACCGCACAACCGGTAGGCGAAGCGGCGGATCATCGCGGCGCTGGCCGCCGCGTAGCGCTGGAACTCGTCCTCGGTCACACCTGTTTTCCGTCGCAGGGCCGCTTCGCGTCCCCGTGACCTCGGTCACACGCTGCGGAGCGCCTGGACCACCGCGACGGCCCGGTCGAGCAGGTCGATCGGGCAACCCCAGTAGTCGTAGATGCCGCCACGGGCGCGGTTGCTGCCGCAGACGACGAACACGCCCGTGCCCAGTTCGGCCTTCAACCTGGTGGCCAGCCACCCGACGAACCCGCTGTTGTCCACCTGGTCGGGGAAGTGGAACGAGAACACCCCGAACCGCTCCACACTCCCGCGGTCGTGGGTGAGCGGCGCCAACCGACTCCAACTGTCCCGATCCCGCACCACCGCGAGCGTCTCGCCGGTGATCTCCGGCGGCTGGTCGGCCGGGAACTCCTCGAACCCCCACACGCCGTCGTGCACGACCAGGTCGGCCTCGGCGATCACCCGACGCAACCGCCGCTCGGACTGCTCCGCCGTCTCCACGCTCACGCTGACCATTCCCCGCCCCCTTCCACCCGTCCCCCGTGGCAACTCCCCCACCCCACCGCCCATTCCCGTCCCGCCGCCTCGCCCTTGACCGCTTAACCGGTTAATCGCTACCGTCAGCACTCCGCCGCTCCCCCGGAAGGCCGCCACCTTCGAGAGGTAGGACGCAGTGCGCACAGCGATGATGCTGTCGGCCCTGCTGCTGGTAGCCACGGCACCGGCAGCGCAAGCCGCACCCCCACCCCGTCCGGTCGTCGATCTCCTTAACCGAATAAGTGGAACGGCGACGATCAGCGGGATGCACAACAAGGAGCCCAACTCCGACCCCACCCGCCACACCGCCAAGGTGCACGCGATCACCGGCCGGTACCCCGGCCTGTGGGGCGGCGACTTCCTGTTCGCCCAGGACGACGTCAACCACCGCCAGACGATGGTCGACCAGGCGAAAACCGAGTGGCGCAACGGTTCCCTGGTCACCCTGACCTGGCACGTCTGCCCGCCCACCCGGCCGACGGCGTGCGGCTGGGACGCCGGTGTGCAGGACGACCTCACCGACGCCCAGTGGACGCAGCTGATCACCAACGGCACCGCGCTCAACAACGCCTGGAAGTCGAGGTTGGACGAGATCGCGCCGTTCCTGCGCCAACTCCTCGACGCCGGCGTGCAGCCGCTGTTCCGCCCGCTGCACGAGATGAACGACGGCTGGTCGTGGTGGGGCGGCCGGCCGGGCGCGAACGGCAGCCGGCGGCTCTACCAGATCACGTACGACCACCTGGTCCGCGCCAGGGGCCTGACCGGCATGGCGTGGGTCTGGAACGTCAAGGACCTCGACCCCGCAGGCATCGCGGCCTACTACCCCGGCGCGGCGTACGCGGACGTGGTGTCCCTGGACGCGTGGAACAGCTTCTGGCCGTCCCAGACCTACTACACCACCCTGAAACAGATCGCCGCCGGCAAGCCCCTGGCCCTGGCCGAGGTGGGCCGCGTCCCGTCCCCGCAGGAACTGGCCGGCCAGCCGGACTGGACGTACTTCATGGCGTGGCCGGAGTTCTTCGACGACAAGCAACTCAACCCCGACACCGCCGTCCGCGCCACCTACCACCACCCCCGAGTGTTGAACCAGGGCGAACTGACCCCCAACCTGGCCCAGGACCGCCCAGCGCGGTCCACCGCCACCGAAAGCCCGGCCTACCCACCCACGAACGCGTTCGACGGCAAACGCGCTACGTAAAGCGCTACACCTTCCCACGCGCCACCCCATACGGCTGCTCCCCAAGGGAACTCGCCGTCCAGCAACCCACCCTCCGGCGGGCGCCCACCGCGGCGCCCGCCGGCCCCGCTTGTCCGCCCGGTCGTGCCGCCCTTCCGGGCAACCAGTGGATCAGATTCACCCGAAAGTCCACACCAACCCTTCCAGGTGATGCGACGGCCGGTGCGTGTATACGCGTGCGTGGCGGCTATCCGTGCGCAACGGGCGCTGGTCCGCCGGAAGAGGTCCGGCGCAAGCGCGTTCATCACGGATTTGGGGACAGGCTGTGAGGACCACGACTCTGCTTCGCACCGGCATCATCGTGCTGGCACTGTGGCAAGCGGGGCCCGCGCTGTGGGCCGTCGTGTCGCCTGAGGGGTTTTACTCGGGGTTCCCGACCCCCGACCACGCCTGGGTCAGCGCGCACCCGCCGTACAACGAACACCTGGTGCGCGACCTCGGCCTGGCGGCGCTGCAACTCGCCCCCGTGGCGGCGGTGTGCGTCAAGTGGCCGGAGCCGGTGTTCGTGCGCGCGGTCCTGATCGCCTCACTGGTGTTCAGCCTGCCCCACATGATCTACCACGAGACACACGCCGCCCACACCGAGGACCTGCTCTGGCAACGAGTAGCCCTGTGGCTCCCCATCCTCCTCGCGATCTCCCTCCTACCCCTGACCCGCGCCCGCAGGAGGAGCGCCGGCAGCTTCCCTAGTCGGACGAATCTCTGACCTGGATCGACTTCCACTCCAGCTCGGGCAGCGGGCCGCTGGTGATGTCGAGGTCCGTGCGGGCGTGGTTGTAGAAGGTGTTGCGTAGGCGCATCGCGGTTCGGTACGCCTCCGCGAACGACGACCGGTCGGGGTCGGCCTCGCGCAGGATCCGCTCCAGGCGCCACACCTGCTCGCTCCACGCCCGCGCCGCCGAGATCGTGTCCGGTTCGCCCAGCAGCAGGACGGTTTCCCACCTGGCGGCGCGCTCGGTCTCGGCTTCGGCGAGCGCGGCGAAGGTCGCGTCGAGGTCCACGGGTTGGCCGGTGGTCAGGAAACCCCTGGTCTCCGCGATCCGGCGGCACAGCCGGACCATGTGCTTCACCGACTCGGCGTACTCCGAATACGCGGCCAGGCGCTTGTCGTCCCACCTCGCCGACTGGGCCCGTCGCCACCGGGTTCGCTCGATCGTGTGAGTGGCGACGAAGGTGGCCGCCGAGCCGAGCAGGACGCCGGCGATGGTCAACACCTGTGCGACGATCGGGTTCACAGTTCGCAGCGTCCCGACACCGGGACCGCGGCTCAAGCGCCCATCTGCCCGACCCGAGCCGAACCACTAGGGCGCGTTCACCGACCGATTCGCGTGATCGGGTGTCATGCCGCGCACTTGTTGTCGGCGGGTGCGGTGGCGGCGCGGACTTCTCGGCTGATGGCGGCGCTGCGGACGAGGTCGGTGGTCTTCTCCAGGTCGGGGGTCAGGTAGCGGTCGTCGTCCAGGCGGGGCACGTGGCGGCGGACCAGGTCGTGGACGCGTCGGGTGCCCGCGCCCAGGGGCAGGCCGGTCATCTTCTCGGCGATGAGGTCGATGCCCTGGGCGGCCATCAAGACCTGCACCGCCAGGACCGTTTCGAGCCGGTCGAGGTTGTCGTGCAGGGCGCGCACCGAGGCCATGGCCATGGTGTTGTGGTCCTCCTGGCCGAACTTGGCCGGCCGGGACAGCGTGCCCGCCGGGGTGGCCAGCCGCTGCATCTCCGGCACCAGCGCGACGGCGACGCTCTGGACCTGCACCATGCCGGAGTTCAGGCCCACCTCCCCGCCCGCGAGGTTGGCGGGCAGGTGGTAGCTCCACTTGTCGGCCAACAGGCGCGCGGACAACTCCTGCGACAGCACCCCCAGGTCGGCGACCTGCGCGTTCAGGGCGTCGATCTCGTGGCCGAGCAGGGCGGCGTCCCAGTTGCCGCCCATCACGAACTCGTGCCCGCCGCCGGCCTTGGGGAAGACCAGGGGATTGGACGTCGACGCGTTGGCCTCGCGCTCGATGTGGCCACGCGCGTCGGCCAACCGCTGCCGCAACGCGCCGGTGATGTGCGGTGTCGCGCGCACGGACACCGCGTCCTGGACACGGGGGTGTTCCTCCCCCAGGCGCTTGCGGCCCTCCTCGGTCATCCACCCGGTGCCGCAGATCAGGGCCCGGACCGTCGCCGCCGCCCGCACCTCGGCCGGGATGCGCCGCTCGTCGTGGGTGCGGGCGTCGAACGCGCCCTGCTCGGCCCGCGTCGCCTCCAGGAACAGGGTGAACGCGCCGTCGAACGTGTCCGCCAGGCGTTCGGCCCGCACGGCCGCGTCGACGTAACGAGCGGTGAGCACGCTGCTGCCGCTGATCAACGGCAGCGCTTCCCCTTGCTCCAACGGGAAGTCCACCGGCAGTCCGGCCGCCGCGAGCACCTCGGGCGCGGGGGCCTCGCGGCCCTGGAAACGGGCGGGCGCGGGTTCGCCGGTGAGCACGAGCCCGGCGGCGGCCATGGGTTGCAGGTCGCCGGTGCCCAGGGAGCCGATCTCGGGCATGCGCGGCGTGACGCCGGCCCCGACCAGGGCCAGGACGCGGTCCACGACCTCCGGCCGGACACCCATCGTGCCGCGCGCCATCGTGTTGGCCCGCAACACCAGCGCCAACCGGGCCACCCGGTCGGACAGGGCCGGCCCGACACCGGCGGCGTGCGACCGCAGCACCCGGCGCTGGAACTCGACCCGGTCGGCCTCGGCCAGCGGCTGGTCCTTCAACGGTCCCAGCGCCTGGTTCCAGCCGTAGACCCGCTGCCCGG
The DNA here is from genome assembly GCF_040647305.1 of Saccharothrix sp. NPDC042600. Lineage (NCBI taxonomy): Bacteria > Bacillati > Actinomycetota > Actinomycetes > Pseudonocardiales > Pseudonocardiaceae > Saccharothrix > Saccharothrix sp. NPDC042600. The sequence continues at coordinate 58,061 of NZ_JBEZBW010000015.1, forward strand.
CGGCGATCGCGTCCAACGCGCCGTCGCGGGCCTCGACCATCTTCCGCCGCGCCTTCAGGTCCAGCCGCACAGTCAGCCGGTCGGCCTCCAGGACTTGCACCAGCCGGTCCCAGCCGAGCGAGTCACCGTCGAGCACCAGGTCCACCCGCCGCTCGGCGACCGCGAGCGGCGACACGGCACCGGTGCCGGCCATCGCGACCAAAGCGGCGGTGAACACCACGAGCAGCCGTCTCCACACCGGCTCATCGTGGCACCGCGACGCCCGGACGACCTCCGGCCGACCCACGAACCGCACCATCGGGTAAGCAACACCGTTCACGGTCGAGCGGCCGGCGGTGGAACGGCCACAAAGGAGAGTTATCCTCACCCGCCGGCACCATCACCATCGGGGGACTTCCAGTGAGACGTGCACTACCGCTCGTAGCTTTGCTCGCCGCCGCCTGCACCACGGCCGAACCGCAAGCGGCCACCCCCACCCCTCCGCCGGCAACGACGACGACGGTCACCACCTCCACCCCCGCGCCGGCGGAACTGGCGCCGCAACGCGTCCGCGCCGCCACCCTGCCCGCCGACGCCCTGGACCGCTTCGGCGTCCCCGAACCCGGCACCGACTCCAACGGCCAACGCATCCAGCTCCCCCTGCCGTGCGCCGAGCCGAAGACGACCGGCCAGCAGGTCTTCGGCTACCACGTCAACCACCACCGCGAGTGGAAGAACCGCGGCTTCCAGTTCGTCCACGTGGTCACGTGGTACCAGGACCGCACCGGCGCGGACGCCGTCGCCAAGACGCAGGACATGGCGCAGTCCTGCCGCGAGTACGTCTACTCGACCAGGGACACCGGCGACCACACCCTCAACGTCACCGCGCCGATCACCCTCCCCACCCCGCCGGGTGTCAGCGCCGCGTACACGTACTGCGAGGACAACGGCACCGTCCACGTGTGCTGGGCCCTGCTCGGCCACAAGGACCTGACGTCCACCCTGACCACCTTCGCCGCGACCCGAGAGCAAAGCCTGACCCTGCTCACCGAAATGCTCCCGGCCGCCGCCGACCTGCTCACCAAGGCCTAGCCCAACGGAGTTCCGCCGCGGGCCGTGACGACGTACCGCGACCAGGCGATTCCACCGCTCTGCAACCCCCGTGCAACGACCGACGCCGACGCTGGGCCGCGTGGGTGACGAGCGACGTGAGTTCCAGGCCGACCTGGCCGAGTTGGAGAGGGGCATCCGCGACGAGGTCGAACCGGCGGTGGAGCACTTCGCCAAGGTGCTCTCCGACGTCGAGACCGTCGAGGACGCCGACCCCGACCGGATGCTGGACAACTTCGCCGTCATGGCGGGTTACGTGCAGGCGGTCGGGGCGGTGCTGGAGGGGCAGCGGGCGGCGGTGGCGTCGTTGGAGGCGTTTCGCGAGGCGCTGAAGGACGTCGTCCGCACCTATCGCGTGGTGGACGAGGCGGGTGCCGACAGCCTCCGGGCACTGCGCCGGGACTGAGGGGGATCGTGGAGGATCACGAGTTCGACGCGACGTTCAACAGCGGCGACAACTGGCTGACCTTGGCCATGTTCGACCTCTGGGTCGGCTTTCTGACCAGCAAACTCCCCTGGGGGACGCTGGAAGCGACACAGCAGACCTTCCACGGCCTGCCGATGTCCGGGGTCGGCCGTGACGACTTCTACGCGGTGCCGGCCGCGCTGTGCCACCAGGACCTGGACATGATGGGCCGCGTCTACGAGACCGTCGCGGCCAACCGCCTGGCCCTCGACGACGGCATGGAGAAGTTCCAGGACGGCTGCAACACCATGTTCCGCAACTGGCGCGGCGAGGCGCAGGGGGCGTGCGCCACGTACGGCGGCGCGATCATGGACTTCGTCAACGAGCAGCGCGACGCCACCGCCGACCTGGCCGCCTCCGTCCTCGGCTGCGCCGGCGCGGTGAAGAAGGCGCGCGAGGACTGGCTCGCCCTGGCCGACGCGTTCGTGGGCGCGCTCAACCAGAAGGCCGCGCAGGATCGCGCCTCCGGCTGGAAGGTGGTCATCACCTCCCTGGCCACCATCACAGCCGCCGCGGTCACCGTCGTCAGCAGCGGTATGACCGCGTTCGCGGGGGCCTTGGCCGCCGTGGCGACCGACATCGCGGCCGAAGCCGCGAAGGAGTCGTTGGACGCCGAGAAGTACCAGGACATCGCCCAGAACTACCTCCGTGCGTCCCGCCAGGTCCTGGACCAGCTCGACGCCGCCAACATCGACGTCGAGCGCAAGTTGCGCGGCATCTCCAGCCGCGACCTCACACCACCGCCGCAACCGCTCGACATCGGCGCGTTCGACCGCAACCCCGGCGGCCAACTCACCCCGGAGCACCGGACCGACAACGTCGACCGCTGGCTGGACAAGAAGACCAAGCAGGCCCAGACCGAACAACCCCGGTCCCCCATCGCTTCGAGGTTGACGACATGAGCGCCGCCGACGAGTTCCGCCGCATGCACGAGGACGCCACGCGCCGGGACGCCGACAAGATCATCGACATGGTCCACGGCAGGGCCATGGACTCCCGCGGCCACGCCACCTCGCCCGACGGCACCGTGCGCGTCACGGTGGACCCGACCGGCGCGCTGCTCACCCTCGACCTCGGCCACGCGCACCGGGCCCTGGCCGACCGGATCGTCGAGACCGTGCGGACGGCGGTCCGCCGGGCCCGGGAGGAGGCTGACGGCCTGTATGCACCGCTGGTCGACCTGGGGCTCGTCGCCCGCTCGCCCGTCCCGCCGGCTCCGGCCGCCCCGGCCGCTCCGGCTCGTCCTCCGCTTCCCGACGAGGAGCCGCCGCCGACCTACCTGCGCGGCGCGGACTGGTGACGTGGCCGCGATCGTCTGCGCGCCGGCGCCCGAAGTCGATATACAGGACGGGTGGAGGGGATCGCCGGCGAGAGAGCAGAGGTGTCGGGTCAGCTCGCGGTGCTGGGCGAGGTGCGGGTGCACCTCGACGGGCGACCGGTCGACTCGGGCCCGGCGCGCCAGCGTTGCGTCCTGGCGGCTCTCGCGGTGGACCTCAACCACGTGGTGCCGGTCGAGCGGCTGATCCGGCGGGTGTGGGGCGACGAGCCGCCGCACACCGCGCGCACGACCCTCTCGACCTACGTCTCCCGCCTGCGCAAGGTGCTCCCGCCCGGGGTGGAGCTGGCCAACCGGTCGGGCGGCTACGTCGTGCAGGCCGATCCCGCCGCCGTCGACCTGCACCGCTTCCGGCGACTGACCGCGCTCGCCCGCGGCGGCGCGGACGAACGCGCCGTCCGGGTGCTGCGGGAGGCGCTGGACCTGTGGCGCGGCGAGGCCCTGACCGGCATCCCGGGTGACTGGGCGGCGGGCTACCGCGAGCTGCTGCGCCAGGAACGCCTGGCCGTCGAGGGCGACCTCACCGACGCGCTGTTGCGGCTGGGACGGGCCGAGGAGCTGCTGCCCGCGCTGGCCGCCCGCACCGCCGAACACCCGCTGGACGAGCGCCTCGCCGCCCAGTACATGCTCGCCCTGCACCTCGGCGGTCGCAGCGCCGACGCGCTCGACCACTACCGCCGCACCCGCGCGCTCCTGGTCGAGGAGCTGGGGACCGAGCCCGGTGAACGGCTGCGCCGGCGGCACCAGGAGGTCCTGTCCTCCGAAGCCCCGGCGGAACGGCCCAAGCCGCCGAACACCCTGCCCCGCGACCTGGACGACTTCACCGGCCGCGACGACGAGCTGCGCCGCCTGCTGGCCGGCGGGCACGTCACGGTGGTCGACGGGATGGCGGGCGTGGGCAAGACGGCGTTGGCGCTGCGCATGGCCCACCGGGTGGCGGCCCGCCACCCCGACGGGCGGCTGTTCCTGGACCTGCACGGCCACTCCCCCGGTCAGGCGCCGGTGGCGGCGGTGGACGCGTTGGAGAGCCTGCTGCGGCAGGCGGGCGTGGCCGGTGACGCCATCCCGCGCGGCCTGGACGACCGGGCCGCGCTGTGGCGGGCGTGGACGGCGGACCGGCGGGTGCTGGTGGTGCTGGACAACGCGGCCGACGCCGCGCAGGTCCGGCCGCTGCTGCCCGGTGGCGGCGGGTGCCGGGTCGTGGTGACCAGCCGGGACCGGTTGACCGGCCTGGAGGGCGTCGACCGGCTCTCGCTGGACGTGCTGCCCCTGGACCAGTCGGTCGCGCTGGTGGAACGCGTGCTGGGCAAGCCGGTGGACGAGGAGCCGGCGGCCGTGCACGAGGCGGCGCGGATGTGCGGGTTCCTGCCGCTGGCGCTGCGCATCGCGGCGACCAGGGCGCGGTCGCGGCCGTCGTGGACCATCGCGCACCTGGCCGAGCGGTTGGGCGACGAGCACGGGCGGCTGGCCGAGCTGCGGGCGGGCGACCGCGGCGTGGAGGCGGCGTTCTCGTTGTCCTACCGGCAGCTCGACGCGGCGCAGCGCCGGATGTTCCGCGGTCTCGGGGCCGCACCGGTCGTGGAGTTCGACCGGGGCACGGCCGCCGCCGTGGCCGCCGTCCCGGCCGCCGAGGCCGAGGTGCTGCTGGAGGGCCTGCACGACGCCAACCTGCTGCTGGAGCCGACGCCGGGCCGCTTCCGGTTCCACGACCTGCTGCGCCACCACGCCCGCGCGCTGGCCACCCGGGAGGACAGCGCCGAGGACCGCGACGCCGCCGCCGCGCGGCTCTGCGACTTCCTGCTGCACACCGCGGCCCGCGCCGCCGACGCGCTCGAACCCAGCCGCGTGCGCTTCCCGATCGCGGTGGCGCGGTTCGACCTGCCGGCGTTCCCGAGCTCCGCCGAGGCGATCGCGTGGCTCGAAATGGAGCACCGCAACCTGGTGGCCGCGGTCGGTGTCGCGTTCACGCGCGGGTGGTGGACCCGGTGCTGGCAGCTCGCGCAGACCCTGTGGCGCTTCTTCTTCGTGCGCGGCCACCTCCAGGACTGGGTCACCACCCACCAACAAGCCCTGACCGCCGCCGGACACGACGACAACCCGGCCGCGGAAGCCGAGATCCTGAAGAACCTGGGCCTGGCGCACTGGCGCAGCGGCGATTTCGACGCCGCCCTGGACCACCACTACCGCGCGTTGGTCCTCGACGTCCGCACCGCCGACGCGCACGGGGAAGCCAAGACGCACAACCACTTGGGCCTCATCCACTCGCGCATGGGCAACCACGACGACGCCGTGCGCCACCAGAAGTCGGCCGTGGCGTGCTACCGGCGTGCCGGCGACCGCACCGGCTTGGCGAGGGCGTACCTGGGTCTGGGCAACGCCCACTACCACGCGGGCGAGGCGGCGTTGAGCGTGCAGTGGTACACCTTCGCGACCGCCTTGTGCGCGCAGGAAGAAGACCACTGGGGACTGGCGCTTGCCTTGGTGGGCCACGGTTTCGCGTTGGGCTCGCACGGCCGCCCGTTGCTGTCGCAAGCGTTGGACCTGTCGGCCGTGATCGGCGACCGTTGGAGCGAATGCCTGGCCCTGTGCGGGATCGGCCGCTGCGACCACTTGGACGGCGACCCCGGGCGCGCCGCCGACACGCTCCGCCGGGCCGTGACCCTGGCCCGCACCACCGGCGACCGCTGGGGCCTGCGCCTGGCCCTGTCCACCCTGGGCGCGGTCCTGACGGACCTGTCCCTGGACGACGAGGCCGTGGCCGCCCACACCGAGGCCCTGGCCCTGGCCCGCGAACTCCACAACCCCGACCTGGTGGCCGAAACCACCGCCGCCCTGGCCCGCACCGCCGGTTGGTGACGCGAGTGGGAAGCCGCGTGGCGGGGCGCGGAGCGGGGTGATCCGGACCGCGCCGCGGGCGGAGCGCCGGACCCGACGCCGCCGACAGTCGTGCCGACGCCCCACTACCTTGTGATACCGTGTACTGGTACTCAGCGACACTAGGTACCAGGAGGGTCGCTTGGACGGCCTGACGGAGATGTTGAAGGGCACGCTCGAAGGCTGCGTGCTGGAGATCATCGGCAACGAGGAGACCTACGGGTACGCCATCACGCGCCGCCTGAACGAACTGGGCTTCACCGACGTGGTCGAGGGCACGGTCTACACGATCCTGCTCCGCCTGGAGAAGAACGGCCTGGTCGAGGTGACCAAACGACCGTCCGGCCAGGGCCCGCCGCGCAAGTTCTACGCCCTGAACGACAGCGGGCGCGAAGAGCTCGCCACGTTCTGGGCCAGGTGGGAGTTCATCACATCGAGGATCGACAAGCTGAAGGAGGGCGGACGGTGAGCTTCTGGGAAACCATCACCGGCAGCGACCTGACCAGGGAGTACAAGGCGTTCGAAGCCCGGGCCGCGGCCCTGCCGGCCGACCACCGGGCCGCCTGGGCGGAGATCAAGGGACACCTCTCCCCCTACGCGGACTTCACCGGCCGCAACCTGATGCCCATCCTCGACGGAGCCCTCGGCCTGCTCGAACAGGCGGCGGCCGACGGCCAGGACGTCCACGAGGTGCTGGGCGACGACATCGCGGGCTTCTGCGCGGCCCTGGCCGGCGGCGCGGGCGCCCGGACGTACCGCGACCGGTGGCGCGAGCAGTTGAACAGGAACGTCGCGAGGAAACTGAGCCGGCTGGGAGGCTGACGTGGGCATCCGGGACATCGTCGAGGGCAAGAAGCAGTGGCGGGCGCACGTGGCCAGGGTCAGGTCGCTCCCGCCGGACCACCAGATCGTCTACAACGAGATCCAGAAGTACTTCTTCAAGGTCGGTCCGCTCGACCTGACCGACGGCACCCTGCTCCAGGACCTGGTCGACTTCTTCGCGGAGGGCGCGGCGTCCGGCAAGGGCGTCCTCGAACTCATCGGCGACGACGTGGCCGCCTTCGCCGACGGCCTGATCAAGGACTCCCGCACCTACGCCGACCTCTACCAGGAGTCCATCAGAAGGACCTAGGCCACAGGTCGGCGCAGGGCCGGATGCAGCCGAAAGGCAGAATCAGGAGCGGCTGACAACGGGGGGGACATGCGCATCGGTCGACCGGTACAGGCACTGCTGGTGCTCGTGGGCGCGTTCGCGGTCGTGATCGCGGTCGTCGCGGCGTGGCTGTGGTGGGAGTCGGGTGAGCGGGACCGCAGGTTGGCGCGGGTGGCCGAGCAGGTCTCGATCGACGGTTACCGGCTGGCGAAGAAGGTGGAGGACGTCGAGCACGGCCGCGAGTTCGTCACCGCCTACTACGTCGGACCGGCGACCGAGGACACGATCGACCTCGTGTCCGGCATCGCCGTCGAGCCGTCCGGCGGGTCCCGGACGACCGACGGGATGGACATCGGAGTCGCGACCGGCCACCCGGAGTACTGCCTGGTGTCGGTCAGCAAGCACGACCGGACCCAGAGCGCCCGCCCGGCGGACTCCGGCGTCACCGACGACGAGTGGGCGCGCGAGCGGTCGGGTGAACTCGACGTGGTCGGGATTTTGATGTTCTGCGACACGGACAGCGAAAAGGCCCGGTAGGTCCGGCACGGCGCAACAGGTCACCCATCTGTGTGATGGCGCGTATCAAGAGCGACCTCGACGGCTCTGTCCGTTCGCTGGGCATCGCCGACACGGGTGAAGCCCCACACCACCCGGAGGTCAACCGATGCGTGCCCACCGTCTCGTCGCCGCCCTCACCGCGGGCGCGTTGCTGGCCATCACACCACCCGCGCTGGCCGACGAACCCCTCTACAGCCGCGAGGAGACCGCCGCCGCCCCGGCGGTCGTCCCGGAGCACCTGACCAGGGCGTCGAGGGCGATCCGCGACCGGGTCCTCGACCACGTCGCCGCCAACGGCACCGCCCACGAGTTCAGCGTCTACCGCGACCTCGACGCCGGCACGGTCGTCGTCGGCACCAACGCCCCCGCCGACGTGCTGGCGCGGCTGATCGACGGCCACGCCGACGTGGTGCGCACCGTGGGCCAGGGCGTCGAGGAGACCGCGTCGCGCAAGTCCGACAGCGCGCCGTTCTACGGCGGCGCGGGCATCCGCCCCAGCGGGGGCACGGACAAGTGCTCCACCGGCTTCACCGTCAAGAACGCCGCCGCGACCCGGTTCATGGTGACCGCCGGCCACTGCTACCCCAACGGACAGGTGGCCGTCACGGAGAACGGCGGCGTCACGGTCGGCACCGTCACCAACGGCATCAGCACCACCCACGACATGGCGCTGCTGAAGAACCAGTCCTACGCGCCGCGCGTCTACCTGGGCGGAGTGGACAGTTCCACCAGCGCCCCGGTGCTGTCCGCGATGGACCCCCTGATGGACGTCGGCGGCTACTGCCACTCCGGGCGCACGACCGGCGAGCAGTGCGGGCACAAGGTGGTCGACGCCGACGCGATGGCGTGCACCAAGAACGGCTGCAAGGACCACGTCGTCAGCTTCAAGCTCGGCGTGCTGCCCGACCTCGGCGACTCCGGCGGCCCGTTCTTCGCCAAGAGCGGCACGAACATCCTCATCCGCGGCATCGTCTTCGGCCGCAACCTCACCGACATGACCGGCTGGGTCGAGCCCTACAGCCGCATCAAGGCCCAACTCGGCGTCACCGTCGTCAGCGCGTCCTGAGTGGGTCTCCACGACGTCCCGAAGCGCACGGAGACCCGCATGTCGCCGCTCACCCGGCAGTCGCAGTCGATTCACCCGTCCGAGGACACCGGAACGGCTAACGTCCCGGTGCGATGACCACCCGCGGCGAACCCCACCGACGTCCCGGCACGCTGATCCGCGCCGTCCCCCTGGCGCGCCGGTTCCGGCCCGACCACACGGGGGCGGCGTACCGCGTGTTCTACCAGGGTGTCGGCCACGACGGCCGGGGGCGGCTGGTCACCGGGTCGGTGTTCGTCCCCGACGGCACGCCCCCGCCCGACGGCTGGCCCGTGATCAGCTACGCCCACGGCACCACGGGCCTGTCCGACCGCACCGCGCCGTCGCGCACCGGCCTGCTCCGGCTCGAACGCGCCCACATCGCGGCCTGGCTCGCCGCCGGTCACGCCGTCACCGCGACCGACTACGAAGGGCTGTCCACCCCCGGACCGCACCCGTACCTCAACGGCGAGGCGGCCGCCGACGACGTGATCGACATCGTCCGCGCCGCACGACGACTCGACCACCCGCTGGACCGCCGCTGGCTGGTCGCGGGCTTCTCCCAAGGCGGCCACGCGGCCCTCTTCACGGCGCTGATGGCGACGAACTACGCCCCGGAGCTGGACTTCCTCGGCACGGTCGCCTTGGCCCCGCCCGTGCACCTGAGACGCGTCATCGCCGCCCGCACCAGCGACCCGGCCGCGCCCGTCTGCCCGTTCGTGCCGATCGTCCTGGCCGGCATGCGCACCCGCCACCCGACCCTCGCCCACACGTTCCTCACCCCGCGGGGCGCCACCCTGGTCGACCAGGCGGCCCGGCTGTCGCTGGTCGAGATCTTCCACGCCACCAGGGACTTCACCAACCACCAGACCGGCATGACCAACCTGACCGACCACCAGGACGTGGCCCGGGTGCTGGACGACTGCCGAGTCCCCATCACCCGCCTCGACCGCCCGCTCTTCCTGGCCGCCGCCGGCAACGACGAGATCGTGCCGTCCACCGTCATCCACGACTTCGCCACCGACATCACGGCAGCCGGCAGCACGGTGCACCTGACGACCTACCCGGACGCCACCCACAGCACCATCCTCACCGCGGCCGGCACCGACGCGACGACCTGGGCAGCCGGCCTCACCGGCCACTCGCACACCCCCGCCCCGTTCCGGTTCGACCTCCTGGACGCCACCGGCGACGGCCACCTGGGCCGCGACGACTACGAGGCCTTCGCGCTCCGCCTGGTCCAGTCCTTCGGCCACCCACCCCACTCCCCCGCCGCGATGACCGTCCGCTCCGCCTACCGCACCCTTTGGCGCGCCCTGGCCACCGAATCCGACACCGACGACGACGGCCGCATCAGCAAGGCGGAATTCCTGACTTGGGCAACCAACACCACCCACACCACCTTCACTGAAACCCTCCACCCGCTGGCGACAGCCGTGCTGTCCTTGATCGACACCAACGGCACGGGCCAGGTGGAACGCTTGGAGTTCCAAACCCTGTCGACCCGCTGCGGCCTCCCCGAATCCCTGTTCGACCGCCTGGACACCAACCACCGCGGCACCATCGAGATCACCGAACTGATCGAGGCCACCATGTCCTTCTGCCGCAACCCCACCCCGGAAAACCCGGGCCACTGGCTCTTCGGCCGCTTCTGATGACACCGGCCTTGAGCAGGGGCGACACCTGCGAACTGCCCGCCACCGCGGTCCACTGGCTCACCGACGACCCGCAGCCGGGCATCGTCCTGGTGGAACTGGTCGACGCCCAGGGCCGGCCCCACCAACTGGTGGGCAAGAGCGCCTACTTCACCGGCGACCTCTTCCCCGGCTCGACCTACCCGCGCCCCGCCGGCATCCCCTGCACGATCGAGGACATCGACCACGGCATCGCCACCGTGCGCACGTTGTGGGTGACCAGCACCGAGGACATGCCATTCTCTTTCGACGTCGAGTTGGCCGTTCTCAAGCCGGCCCCGCCGGGCATCACGCTGTCCTGAAAGGAATTCACTTCTCTCGTCCGACATTCGGCGCAACGAATCCCCTCCACCAGGACGGTTTTGCCGCCGATTCGCGGCACCGCCCCGCTCGGCCCGTTTGACCGCCCCCGAAGCCGGCAAAGGTCTGGACCATCAGCCGGCCGTGTGGGTGGTCGGCGACCAGAGGAAGTGGAGTGACGGATGAGCGACGCGCAGCTGCCACCGCTGTCGATCGACGAGCTGGCCGCCGAGGGCGGCACCGCCCTGCCGGACAAAGAGGTGTACTCGCTGCTCGACCTGAACGTCGACCTGGACCTCGCGCTCGACCTCGCGGCGCCGATCGGGCTCGCGCTCGCGGGCAACGCCAACGTCGCGGCGCCCATCGACGCCGCCGTGGGCGCGAACGTGCTGTCCGACGGGTCCACCGCGCAGGCCCTCTCCGAGCAGGGCGTCGCGATCCAGCAGGGCATCACCGGCGAGGCGGTGGCCAACTCCGACCAGGACAGCGCCATCGGCCAGGGCACCACCCCGACCCCGCCGCCCGCCGTCACCGACACCCCGGCGCCCACGGACGTGGCCGGCGCTCTGGACGGCGGTCTGCTCAACCTCGACGTGAACCTGGCCGCCGACCTCGACCTGGCCGCCCCGATCAACGGCGCGGTCGCCCTCAACGCCAACGTCGCCGCCCCGATCGACGCCGCCGTGGCCGCCAACCTCGGCTCCGTCGGCTCGGAGGCCACCGCCGTGGCGCAGCAGCAGGCGATCATCCAGCAGACCATCGACGGCTCCGCCGAGGCGAACGCCGAGCAGAGGTCCGAGATCGACCAGTGAGCGAGACGATGAACGCCGCACCGCCGCCGGCCGGCGGGGACATCGCGTCCCCGCCGCGCCGCGCGCGCGACGTCGAACTGATCGGCGCGCTGCGGGACTCCGGCCACCGCCACCCGCCGGCGCTGGTCCGCCGCGGCGACGGCCAGGTCCTCCAGCTCACGCCGCTGCTCTACCGGGTGCTGGCCGCCGCCGACGGGCGCACCGATCTCGCCGGGATCGCCGCCGCCGTCGGGCCCGCCATCGGCCGCACGGTGTCCGCCGACGACGTGCGCACCCTCCTGGACACCAAGCTCAAACCGCTCGGGCTGCTCGACGGCTCCCCGCCCGCGCACCGCAAGGCGGAACCGCTGCTCGGCCTCCGACTACGCCGCGTGATCACCGAGCCCGCCCGCACCCGCCGGATCACCGCGCCGTTCGCGCGGCTGTTCCACCCGCTGGTGGTGGCGACGGTGCTGGTGGCGTTCGCGGCCGTGTCGTTCTGGGTGCTGTTCGTGAAGGGCCTCGCCGGGGCCACCCACCAGGCGTTCCACGAGCCCGCCCTGTTGCTGCTGGTGTTCGCGGTGACGGTCCTCTCGGCGGGCTTCCACGAGTTCGGGCACGCCGCCGCCGCGCGCTACGGCGGCGCCACCCCCGGCGCGATGGGCTTCGGCCTGTACCTGCTCTGGCCCGCGTTCTACACCGACGTCACCGACAGCTACCGGCTCGGCCGGGCCGGTCGGCTGCGCACGGACCTGGGCGGGCTGTACTTCAACGCGCTGGTCGCGGTCGCCGTCCACGTCGTCTGGTGGCTGACCGGCTGGGACGCCCTGCTGCTGGTCATCGCCACGCAGATCCTCCAGATGGTGCGCCAACTCGCGCCGCTGGTCCGCTACGACGGCTACCACGTGCTCGCCGACCTGACCGGCGTCCCCGACCTGTTCCACCACATCAAGCCCACGCTGCTGGGCCTGCTGCCGCACCGCTGGGGCAAGCCGCAGGCCCTCAAGCCCTGGGCGCGCGCGGTCGTGACCACGTGGGTGCTCGTCGTCGTGCCGTTGCTGCTGACCAGCACGGCCCTGCTGGTGCTGGCGTTCCCGCGGGTCGTGGGGACGGCGTGGCAGAGCGTCGGCGAGCAGTGGCGGTCGGCGCGGACCGCCTTCGACGACGGCGACCTCGCCCTGCTGCTGGTGAAGGTGCTGTCGGTGGTCGCGATCGCGTTGCCCGTGGTCGGCATCGGCCTGCTGCTGACCCGCCTCGCGCAACGGCTCAGCGTCCGCGCCTGGAAGTCCACCACGGGCAGGCCCGGACGGCGTGCGCTCGTGGTGCTGTGCGGTGTCGCCGTGATCGCCGGCCTGGCGTGGGCGTGGTGGCCCCAGCCCGACCGCTACCGGCCGATCCGGCCCGACGAGCGCGGCACGGTCGCCGATGCCGCGCCCGTCCTCGCGTCGGCTCCCGGCCCCGTGCGCCCGGAGCCCCAACCGGTGCCGGCCCGCACCGTGTGGCCGACCGACAAGCCGTTGCCCCGCAAGGACAAGCCGGTCCTGGCGATGGTCCTGGAACCGGTCACGCCCGGCGCGCCGACGTGGGTCTTCCCGTTCGACCGACCCGAACCGCCCGGTCCCGGCGACAACCAGGCCCTGGTCGTCAACACCACCGACGGCGCGGTCCGGTACAAGGTGTCCTTCGCGCTGGTGTGGGAGACCGACGGCGTGGTGGACAACCGCAACGAGGCCTACGCGCTGGCGTCGTGCCGGGGCTGCACGACGGTCGCCGTCGCCTTCCAGGTGGTCCTGGTGGTCGGCGAGGCCAACGTCGTGGTGCCGGAGAACGTCGCCGTCGCCGTCAACCACTCGTGCGTCGAGTGCGTGACCTACGCGCTGGCCTCGCAGCTGGTCGTCAGCCTGCCCGAGGACCTCAGCCCCGAGGCGAAGGCCCGGCTGGAGGAGGTGTGGGCGCAGCTGTCCCGGCTGGCCGAGGACGTCCCGGGCATGACGGCCGCGCAGATCCAGCAGTCGCTGGAGGACGCCAAGTCCCGCATCCTCGACGTGCTGCGGGAGGAGGGCGTCCCGATCCCCGGCACGACGACCACCACCCCGCCCACCACGACCACGACGGAGAGCCCCCGCCCGACCACGCCCGAAGCACCCGCGAGCACCCCGGTGACGACGACCACGCCACCCTCGTCCGAGAGCCCGACGACGACGGTCACGTCCCCGCCCACCACGGTCTCGACCAGCTGATCCGTCCCCGGACTCTCGTACTTTAGACCGATCTGCGGTCGGAGCGGCTCGCATACCATCACTCGGTGCACGAGCTCCTCCGCGCCGTCTGGGACGAACCCCGCCCGCCGAACCCGCCGTCGCGCGCCCGGTGGGACTGGGCGCTCATCGGCGTGCTGGCGGTGCTCGGCGTGCTTGAGGGGGTGCTGCGCGACGACCTGACCTCACCGGTCGTCTCGGTGCTGGTCGTGGTGGGTGTGCTGCCGACGTTGCGGTGGCGGCGGACCCGTCCGCTGCTGGTGCTCGTGATCGCGTTCGTGGTCGGCGGCGTCGCCGCGGCGCTGGTCGGTCACGAACTGCAGATGTCCACGATGGCGTACTTCCTGCTGCTGCCGTACTCGCTGTTCCGCTGGGGCTCCGGGCGCGAGGCGGTGCTCGGGTCGCTGGTCGTGCTGGCCAACGTCGGAGCCTCGGTGGCGCAGGGCCACACGAGCCTGTCCGACGGGCTCGCCGGTGTGCTGGTCGTGTCCACGGCCGCCACCCTCGGCACCGCGCTGCGGTGGCGGGTCAAGGCGCGGCTGCGTGAGCTGGACCGGGCCAAGCTGCTGGAACGGGAGCGGCTCGCCCGCGACCTGCACGACACCGTCGCCCACCACGTCTCGGCGATGGCGATCCGCGCCCAGGCCGGTCTGGCGACCGCCGACGCGAACCCGCGGGCCGCGGTCGAGGCGCTGCGCGTGATCGAGGCCGAGGCGTCCCGGGCGCTGGCGGAGATGCGCGGCATGGTCCGGCTGCTGCGGCACGCCGAGCCGGCCGACCTGGCGCCCAACCCCGGCGTGGCCGACCTGGACCGGCTCGCGGGCCGCTCGCCGTTCGGGCCGACCGTGGACGTGGAGGTGGTCGGCGAGGTAGCCGACCTGTCGCCCTCGGTCGGCACCGCGGTCTACCGCCTCGCGCAGGAGTCGGTCACCAACGCCCGGCGGCACGCCCGGCACGCCTCCCGCATCGGGGTCCGGGTCGTCGTCGAGGACCGGGCGGTGCGGCTGTGGGTGACCGACGACGGCGAGCGCCCCAGCCGCCCGACCGCCCGCGGGCACGGGCTGATCGGCATGGCCGAGCGCGCCGGCCTGCTCGGCGGCACGTGCGAGGCGGGTCCCGGCCCGGAGCGCGGCTGGACCGTGACCGCCGTGCTGCCGCGCGTCGGGGGGACCGCGTGAGCGTCACCGTGGTCGTCGCCGACGACCAGGAGATCATCCGCACCGGCCTGACGATGATCCTCGACGCCCAGCCGGGCATCGAGGTGGTGGGCGCGGCGGCCGACGGCCGGGAGGCGGTCGAGCTGGCCCGGCGGCTGCGGCCCGACGTGTGCCTGTTCGACATCCGGATGCCGCTGGTCGACGGCATCGAGGCGACCCGCGCGCTGGCCGGGCCGGGCGTGGCCGACCCGGTGGCGGTCGTCGTGATCACGACGTTCGACCTGGACGAGTACGTGTACGCGGCGCTGCGCGCGGGCGCCAAGGGGTTCCTGCTCAAGGACGCCGGTCCGGGCTTGCTGGCGCAGGCCGTCCACGCCGCCGCGAACGGCGAGGCGCTGATCGCCCCGAGCGTCACGGCGAGGCTGCTCGACGCGTTCGCGGGCGCCGCGCCGCCGGTGGCCCCGGCGCAGCCGGTGGAACCGCTCACCGAGCGGGAGGAGCAGGTGCTGGCCGCGGTGGCGGCCGGGCGCACGAACAGCGAGGTCGCCGACCAGCTCCACATCACGTTGAGCACGGTGAAGACCCACGTCGCGAGCCTGATGAACAAGCTGGGCGTGCGCAACCGGGTGGAGATCGCGATCTGGGCCTACGAGACCCACCGGGTCCGGCGGTAGCCGAAAGTACGACCCGGTGCCCGGTCTTCCGGCCGGTCCGACTCCTGGTCCAACGCCCGATGATCCGAGCCGCCGCACCGGCCACGATCTGGGCATGACCACGACAACACCGCAGCGGCGCACCACGTGGGGCGTGCCGGCCGGGCTGATCGCGCTCGGCCTCGTCCCCGTGGTGGCCGGCAGCCTCCGCCTGGCCGAACTGGGCGGCGGCCCGCAACTCATCGCCTCCGGCGGCCGGGACTACGCGAGCGCTCCGGGATTCCTGGTGGCGCACATCGTCGCCGTGATCGTGTACGCCGTTCTCGGCGCTTTCCAGTTCGCACCGGGGTTTCGCGCGCGGCGGCGCGGTTGGCACCGGGTGGCGGGCCGGCTGCTGGTCGTCTGCGGACTCGTGGGCGCGGTGTCGGGCCTGTGGCTGTCCCTGTTCCAACACCGGCCGGAGATCAGCCCCCTGCTCACCGGCATCCGACTCGTCGTCGGCACGGCGTGGGTGGTCTTCCTCGTCCTGGGCTTCACCGCGATCCGCCGCCGGAACTTCGTCCACCACCGCGCGTGGATGACACGTGCGTACGCGATCGCTCTGGGCGCGGGCACCCAGGCCTTCACCGTCGGGGGCTGGCAACTGGCCGCCGGCACACCCGACCCGTTCACCGAAGCCCTGCTGATGCTCGCCGGCTGGCTGATCAACCTCGCGGTGGCGGAGTGGGCGATCCGACGCTCCACAGCCCGACGTGCGCCGATCACGGCGAGCACGGTGCGAACCGGATGACCACCCTCCCTGCGCAACCCTCCTCGTCCACCTCCACCGACACGAGACCGTCGACGGCGTTCAGAACGGAGAAGTGCGCTGTCCCCGCTTGGTACAGCGGGGACAGCGCGGTTGGCGTGTGAGGTCAGGGTGCGGTCAACAGGGTCAGGCTGTAGCCCGTCAAGGCATCCGACACCAGGGAGAACCACGACACGTTCTCCTTGCCGTCGTGGCTCAGGCAGCGCAGCTTGTTGGGAACGTTCTTGTCAGGGGTGAAACGGCCCGCGCTGGTCATGCCCTCCGCGTAGTTGCGCTTGGTGGCCTCCCAGCTGAAGTTCGAGCCGCCGGAGTCGCCCGGTTCGACGCACGCGTTGTGGCGGGTCAGGTTGGACACCTTCACCGCGGCGGTGTTCGGGTTGTTGTCGTGGTCCATGAGGATCGTCTCCCCCTTGGCCTTGATGACGCCGCACGTCAGCTTGGTCGTGGCGCCCGACTTGCACACCGAAGTGCCCGCCAGGGAGGACTTCTTCCCGTGGATGTAGTACTTGGCTTCGTTGGCGTAGGCGTTGACCCACGGACCCTGCTGCCACGCGGCGGTGTTGGACACCCGCACCGCGGCGCGGTCCACGCCGGGGAAGGTCGAGTGGGACACCACGCCGATGGCCGTCCCGTTCGCCGACGTCGGCGTGCCGTACGGGCCGCAGTGGCCGGCGGTGAGGAAGTAGCGGTTGTTGCCGTTCACCGCGTTGAAGCCGGCCGAGCAGCGGACCGCGCCGCTCCAGTACCCGTCGCCGCCGCGCAACAGGGCCGCGGCGGCGGGCGCGGCGTCGGTCTCCACGACGCGGACCGCGTCACCGTGGCGGGCGACGGCGTCGCGCACCGCCGCGCCCGGTGTCTGTCCACTCACGACGGTGATCACGACCGCGTTGCTCTTCGGGTCGGCGTGCCAGGCCGCGACGCCGGCGAAGGCGTCCGGTTCGGCGTCCAGCCGCTGGTCCAGCTCGGTCTTGACCGACTCGATCGCACGCAGCGTGCGGGTCACCACCCGCGCCTCCGCGCCGGCCGCGCGGACCTGTTCGGCGTCCTCGGTGGTGGTGACGGCGACCACGAGCTTGGCGGTGGTCTCGTCCAGCCACGAACCGCCGTGGTCGTCGCCCAGTCCGGGGACGAGGTCGGCGTCGAGCCGCATGGCGGCGTCCTGGGCGTCGAAGCGGGCCAGGGCCTGTCCCTCGGTCAGGCCGAGGTCGCGGCGCAGCGCCTCCAGCAACGCCGCGGTGGCCGGGTCGTCGGTCGGCTCGGCCGCGGCCGGCGCCGCGGTGAGGCCGGCGACGGCCAGGGTCATCCCGGCGATGACCCCGTGGATCTTCTTCCTGCGGTGCATGTCCCCTCCTTGTCCGGCGGCGCGAACCCCGCGCCGCACAACGGGATGGCGTTCAACGCGGGTGAACGGTGTTCGGTCGCCGGAGCCGCCAGGCGACCGGCGGGTGCGGCCCCGGGTGGTAGCCGCTGAACGTGCCGGTGTTGACCGACGTGTCGAGGTGGTGGCCCAGGTCCGGGAAGTCCCGGGTGAGCCGGGAGATCACCGCCCGCAGCGCGCGGGTGGTGTTGACCCGGGCCCGTTCGGCGGGTGAGCACGCGGGGCGCGCCCGGCCGCCCAGGCCGAACGCCCGCGCCAGTTCCGCGGTCAGGGCGTCGATCTCGGACCTGGCCCGCTCGGCGCGCTCCGGGTCGTGGCACTGCTCGGCGTCGGCCACCTCCTCGCGCAGGTCGGCGAGGCGACGGCGGTAGGCGTTCTTGGCGGTCTCGTCCAGCAGCGGTCCCGTGCCGCCGCACCCGCCGGCCGTCAGCTCCGGGTCGTGGTCCGCCGGCGGCGCGCCCGGCCCTTCCACCGCCGACAACTGGAGCGCGTGCAGGTCGATCCCGGGCGAGGACAGCAACGCGTGCAGGTAGCTCAGCCCTTTGCAGTGGCGCAGCCGCAGCACCGAGCCCGCCCACTCCAGCGACCAGTGGTCGCCTTCGCGGGACAGGGTGGCGACGGGCGTGCCGGCCGTGCCGGTGAAGCGCAGGCGCAACGACACCGTGTCGCCGTCGGCGGTCAGGTCCACCACCCGCCAGTCGGCGGCGGTCAGCGCGCGGCTCACCTCGTGCAGCGCGCCGGTCACCGAGGCCAGCGGCGGGCCGGATTCAGGGGAATGGGCGATGGTCATGCCGTCGAGCCTGGTGGGAGGCTTTTGAGCGGCCTTAGGGCCGGATTGGGCGGCACTGCTCCGATCGAGTGCACCGGCCCGGGAGGTCCTACCGTGCGGCGGCCGAACGGCGATGGACGGGGTGTGACGACGTCCGTGACGCCCGACGCCCTGTCCCGTCCCCGGCTGGACCACCTGCTCACCGCGGCCCGCTCGACCCGGCTCACCACGGTCGTCGCGCCCGCCGGGTACGGCAAGACCACGTTCCTGGCCGGCTGGGTGGATCGCGCCCCGGTCGCCTGGCACACCGTCACCGAGCGGGACCGCTTCGTCCAGCCCTTGCTGGCCGGGCTCACCGCCGACCTGCGCGCGGCGCTGCCCGCCCTGGACTTCACGCCCCCGGACGTGCTGGCCGACGACGAGGCCACCGGCAGCGCGGGTCGGGCCAACCGGGCGCACGCCATGGCCGCCGCGCTGTCCGACGCGGTGACCGCCGCCGCGACCGGCCCGGACCCGGTGTTGCTGGTCCTGGACGACCTGCACGTCCTGCACCGCGACGACCCCGCCGCCGAGCTGCTCGCGGCGCTGTGCCTGCAAGCGCCGCCGGCGCTGCGCGTGGTGCTCGCCGGGCGGGAACCGACGCCGTTCCCGGTGCGGCGGCTGCGCGGGCGTGGTGGGCTGCTGGAGGTGACGGCGGCCCAGCTCGCGTTCACCGAGGCGGAGACCGCGCGGTTGCTTCCCGGCGTGGACCGCGACCGGGTCGCGGAGGTCCACCGGACGACCGGCGGCTGGCCGGTGGCGGTGCGCATGGCCGCCGACGCGGTGCGCCGCGACCCGGACGCCCCGCTGGAACTGCCGCGCAACCGGACCCTCTACGACTGCCTGGCGCACGAGGTGTTCGACCGGGAACCCCGGCGGGTGCGTGGACTGCTCGCCGCGGCCGCCCTGTTCGACCGCTTCGACGCCGAGCTGATGACCGCGCTGGGCTTCGCCGACGCCGCCGACGTGCTCGCGGACCTGGTGGCGCGCGGCCTGTTCGTGGAGCGCCTGGTGGCCGCGCCGGGCCGGCTGGGGCTCATCCCGTTGGCGCGGGCGTTCGTGCAGAGCCGCTTCCCGCTCGACCGCGCGGAACGGGACCGGCTCAGCCGCGCGGCGG
Source organism: Saccharothrix sp. NPDC042600 (assembly GCF_040647305.1). NCBI lineage: Bacteria > Bacillati > Actinomycetota > Actinomycetes > Pseudonocardiales > Pseudonocardiaceae > Saccharothrix > Saccharothrix sp. NPDC042600. Next base: position 77,585 of record NZ_JBEZBW010000015.1, read on the forward strand.
CGGAGTGGCTCGCCGGGCACGGGCACCTGACCGAGGCCCTGGCCGTGCTGACCGGCATCGGCGACCACAAGGGTGTCGCGCGGCTGTTGGCGGGCCGGGGCGACGAGCTGGTGCACCAGGGTGGCGCGGACGCCGTGATCGCGGCGGTGGACCGCATCCCGCCGGCCGACCGCGACCCGATGACCTGGCAGCTCGCGGGCGTGGCCCACCAGGTGCGCGGCGAGTGGGCGATGGCGTTGGCGTGCCTGCGGGGAGCGGCCGGTCCCGACGGGCGGATGAGCCCCGCCCTCGCCGCGCGCGTCGCCGCCATGCACTACTTCAGCGGCGCGCCGGACCAGGCGCTGGCGGCGTGCCGGGAGTGCGAGCTGACCGGCGAGGACCCGGCGGCGGAGTCGCGCGTGCACAGCCTGGCGGCGGGCGCGCACTGGGCGCACGGCGACGTGGCGGCGAGCAAGGCCCGCATCGCCGCGGCCACCGACTTGGCCGAGCGCTGCGGTGACGACGCGGCGCTGTCCGCGGCGCACACCGTGCTGGCCATGATCGCCGACGCCGAGGGCGACCGGGTCGCGGTGGCCGACCACACCGGGCGGGCGCTGGCCCACGCCCGGCTCGCGGGGGACGTCCTCGCGGAGATCCGGGTCCGGGTGAACCGGTCGGCGCACTTCGTGCACGAGGCGAGCCACCGGGAGGCGTTGGCGGAGCTGGAGGTCGCGCTGCGCTTGGCCGACCTGACCGGGTTCGCGGGCTACCGGGCGCTGGGCCTGAACAACCGGGGCGCGGCCTGGCTGGGCCTGGGGCAACTGGACGAGGCGGCGGCCGACCTGCACGCGGCCCGGGCCGTCTACACCAGGTCCGGGTCGCGGCTGGCGAGCCTGGCGCTGGAGTCGTTGGGCGAGGTGTACCGGCTGCGCGGCGACCGCGCGCTGGCCCGGTCGGCGTTCACCGAGGCGGTGCGGCTGGCCGAGGAGAACGGCGCGGTGCCCCAGGTCGTGCCGGCGTTGGCGGGCCTGGCCCGGCTGCTGGCCGACGAGGAACCCGCGACCGCCCGAGACTTGGTGGACCGCGCGTTGGCGTGCGGCACCGGCCTGGGCTACCCGGCGGCGCTGTTGGCCGCCGCCCGGCTCGCGCTGGCCGACGGCCGCGACGACGAGGCGGCGGCGTTCGCGGACCGGGCGCGGTCGGAGGCGGGTCGCCGGGGTGACCGGGCGGCCGTGGCGGAGTCGCTGGAGCTGTCCGGGCGGGCGCAGTCCGACCGGGAGCGGGCGTTGGCGCTGCTGGACCAGGCGGCGGCGGTGTGGCGGGAGATCGGCAACCCGTTGGGCGGCATCGCGGTGTCGATCGCGCGGGCCCGGGTGCTCGGCGGCACCGACGGCCTGGCGCTGGTGGTCGTGGCGGAGCGGGAGGCCGCCCGGGCGGGGGCGCGCGGCCTGGCCGCCGAGGCCGCGGCGGTGGCCCGGGAGTGCAGCGCGCGGGACCGGCCGGCCGTGTCGATCCGCACCCTGGGCGGTTTCGGGGTGCTGCGCGGCGGCACACCGCTGCCGGCCACCGCCTGGCAGTCACGCAAGGCCCGTGACCTGGTCAAGATCCTCGTCTCCCGGGCCGGCCGCCCCGCGACCCGGGAGGCGCTGATGGCGCTGCTGTGGCCGGGCGAGCCGCCCGCCCGCGTGGCCAACCGGTTCTCCGTGGCCCTGTCCACCGCGCGCCTGGTCCTGGACCCCGACCGCGGCGACGCGCACGGCATCGTCGCCGACGCCGACCAGGTGCGCTTGGACCCGGCCGTCGTGGACGTGGACGTCCTGCGCTTCCTGGCCGGCGCCAAAGCGGCTCTGACCCGCCCCGCGCCGGCGCTTTTGGCCGCCGCCGAAGCCGCCTACGCCGGTGACTTCCTGGAGGAGGACCCCTACGCCGACTGGGCGGCCGAACTGCGCGAGAACGCCCGCCTGACCTACCTGCAGGTCGCGTCCGCGCTGGCCGCCCACGCCCTCGACGCCGGCGACCACGTCGCGGCCAGCCGCTACTGCCTGCGCATCCTGGAACGCGACTGCTACGACGAGACCGCGCACCTGACCGTGATCCGCTGCCTGACCGCGACCGGCAGCCACGGGGAGGCACGGCGGCGGTACCGCACCTACGTGCAGCGGATGCGGGAGATCGAGGTCGAACCCAGCCCTTTCCCGAGCGCCTTGGCGGCGTGAGCCGCACGACCCTCCCGGGCCGTGCGGCTCACGCGTCACGGCATCTCGCAGATGGCGTACGCCTCGATGCTCCACGGGCTCGCGCCCTTGGTGCCGACCACGGTCATGCTCCCGGCGGACCAGTCGGGGTAGAGGCCGGTCAGACTGGCCACCGAGTCGGGCGAGTTGCTCTTCACCGTCCCCCCGCCGCCGAGCAACGACGACCCCGGGGCGCACTGCGCCGACGCCTTCTGCACCAAGTCCCCCTTCATGGCGCCGGTGTCGATCTCGATGTAGGTCTTCCCGACCAGCGCGGCGTCGCAGGACCCCCACGCCTTCACCGACCACTGCCCGTCGACGGGCCCGGACGCTTTGGCGGTGGCGGTCGTCAGGTCCTTGGAGGGAACGAGCCCGTACAACGTCGCCTGCCCGGAGGGGTCCACCACCTCGCCGTACACGCCCGTCAGGGACCCGACTCCCGGGCAGTCGGCCGAAGCCGACTTCAGGTCCACGGCCTGGGCGCCCACCACCGGCGCCGAACGCACCAGCACCGGGCTGCCCTGCCCGCACACGGCCCAGGCGGTGATGCTCCACGGCACGACGGCCTTCACCCCGCGCGCCCCCACCACGGCCCGCGACAGGTCCACCGCCGGCACCACCCGCGTGATGATCGCCGACCCCGTCGGACCGCCCTCGACCGACCCGCCGGCCGAGTACAACCTGGTGCCCGAGGGACAGACGACGACCACCTCCTTGTCCGCGAGACCGGCCGGCCCGGTCTGCGTCACGGTCACCCGCCCGGGCACCTCGGCCACCGCCGCCGGCGCCACCACCCCGAGCGCCAGTGCGACCCCCGCCACCAGCCCCACCATCGATGTCCTGCGCATCGAACCCCCTGGGTCCCGGCCGCGTCAGGGCGACGCGGCGTTGCCGGGGCAAGTCTGCGGAGGCCGCTTTCGGTGATCTTAAAGTCGGGCCCGGCCTGCCCGAACCCGCGACACGGGCACCGGTGCCCGACCTACGATCCGGTTGGTGACGAGCTTCCCCGCCGCGGCCCGACGAGTGCGCGACGACGCCCTCCCCCCGCGCGCCCGGCTGCTCGCCCTCCGGGAGTGCACGCTGAACTTCGCCCCCTACGGCTTCCGCGCCACCTGGCACCACCTCGTGGTCAACGCCCGGATCCCCCGGCGCCTGGAAGACGACCTCGACTCCCTGCACCGCGCGGTGGACGAACTGGAAGAAGCCCGCGCACTCTGGCGAACCCGCACCGCGACCTACCCGAACCGCCGCCGCCACGAGAAGTCCGCGGGCCGCCGGGTCCCACCGCAGGCGGACCGCTGGCAGGGCAACCCCGTCCACCTGGACTGCCCCGACTTCGAACACCACCCCACCGACCGCCTGGCCACGGTCATCCGCAGGGTGATCACCGCCCACGAGTCCGGCACCGACCCGACCACGACCTGCCTGGCCTGCGACCAACCCCTGAAGGGCACGCACAGACCCTGCCCGACCTGCGGCATCCGCCCCTCGGGCGCACCACGCGCCCACCTCCCACCCGCAGTCGCCCTCCGGGCGGCCGAGCGCTGGAACGCCGTCTGGCGACGGGAACTCCCGGCACCCGACGCGACCCCGGGCTCCACCCCGAAGGCCGGGCCGGCACCCCCGCGGGATGCCGGCCCGGCCGGAGGTGCGCGCTAGCCGCGGCCCATGAAGTAGAACGACCGGACCATGCCCATCATCTTCTCGGTGTAGACGTCCACCGGGTTGCGCAGCCGCCACGCCTTGGTCTTGCCGTACGTGGCCGCCCCGCTGACCGGCGGGGACAGCTGGATCCCGCCGGCCGCGCGGGCGCCCTGCATGCTGCCGGGATCCGCGATGTGCTTGTCGTAGCCGTACTCGGCGCTCAGGCCGGTGCCGAAGACCTCACCACCCACGCTGACGGCCTTCTCCCAGTCGCCCGGCGGGGTGTTGAGGTCCTCGATCCCGTTCTTCTTCGGCCAGTTGGTCGCGCCCACCGAGGCCGCCGGGCCGATGGCGGTGTCCATGCCGAACTTGAACGACAACGCCAGCCCGAACCCCTTGCGGTCCTTGACGACGCACAGTTCCGCGCCCAGCAGCACCGTCGCGCTGACCCCGCCCCCGCCGCACAGGCCGAGCACGCCCTTGCGCGGCTCCGGCTGCTTCGGCTTGGGCTGCGGTTTCGGGGTGAGGTCGGGGACCTGCTTCTGCGCCGGCGGTTGGAACCCGGGCTTGAACGGCCCGTGCAGGCCCACCGGCACCCGGGCCAGCACCTGCGTGCGCACCGCCCACGTCCAGTAGCTCTGGAAGATGTTGTACGCCACGTGCACCAGGTACAACGTCTGCCGGATCAGCATGTTGTAACCGCCGTACCGCACCCAGAACTGGCGGTAGCCGACCGGGTAGAACGTGTAGTACGGGTACAGGCCGTCCGGGTCGGAGGCGGTGGTCGGGGCGTTGTCGGCGTAGTTGTAGCCGTTCATCTGCTGCGAGCGGCCGAACTCCACCACCGGGTCCACCGAGACGAACCGGCCGGTGTCCGGGTCGTAGCTGCGCGCGCCGAGCGTGGTGAGGCCGATCGACGTGTCCACGACACCGCCGACGAACCCCTTCTCGTTGCCCGCGGGCCACGCGCCGGCGCTGCCGCGCACCTGCCCGAACGGGGTGTACCGCCGCCTGCTCACCGCGCCGGTCACGGCGTCGACCGCCAGTTCACCGGTGCCGTGGTGGTCGGCGACCAGGAACGTCACGCCGGTGCCCGTGCGCATCGCGCCCTGGTAGTACCGGGTCGCCTTGGGCGCGGTCGTCCCCTTCGCCAAGCGCACCTCCAGCTCCGGCAGGTAGAGCGTCGTGCCGGTCGCGTCCCGGCGCAGCAGCCGCTCGCCGTCGGCGGTGTGGAGGAACGCCGTCTCGCCCCGCTTGTCGTCGGTGACGCGCTCCAGTTCGCCCTCGGCGTCCCACACCAGCGTCTGGTTGCCGGCGGGTGTGCGGCGCTCGGTGGTGTTGCCGGCCCGGTCGTAGCCGAAGGACTCGCCGCCGGTCACCTCCGCGAGCTGGTGGCCGGTGAACTTCGGGTCCACGCCGGGGCCACCGGCGTAGCGGTACTCCCGGGTCGCGGTCCGCGTGCCGCCGCCCGGCCCGGCGCCGTAGCGGCTCTCCGCGGTGCGGTTGCCGCTGTCGTCGTAGGAGTAGGTCGCCCGGTACGGGGCCGGGCCGCCGACGGTGGCGGTGCCCGCGTCGGCCGAGCACGAGGTGCCCGTCTCCGTCCAGGCGTCGACCAGTCGGCGCAGGTCGTCGTAGCGGAAGCACTGGTTGTCCACGCCGTCGCGGGAGGTGTCGGTGATCTGCTCGACGTTGCCCGCGGGCGAGTACCGGTAGTGCACGCTGCGGTCGGTGCCCGCGGTGCCGGCGTGCACGGTGGTCGCCTTCGAGAGGCGCCCGGTGCCGTGCTCGTAGGCGAAGGTCTGGTCGAGCTGCTTGCCACCGGTGGACAGGCGCTTGCCGATCACCTTGCCGGTCTTGGTGTGGTCCGTGCCCACGACGTAGGTCGAGAGGTTGGACTGCATGGTCACCAACCGGCCGAGGTCGTCGTAGCCGAAGGACATGTTCTCCGCCGGCAGGTCGCCCGCCGCCGGGCTGCTCGCCGACTTCACGCTGCCGTCGGGGTGGTAGGTGGTGTCGAACACGTACCCGCCGCTCGGGGCGAGGACCCCTTCGGCCGTCGGCAGCACGACCCGCTTGCGGGTGGGCCGGTTCAGCGCGTCGTAGAAGTCGACCTGCGTGGTGTAGGCGGCGCCGCCGACGAACCGGGTCGTGCCGGTCTGCAGGCCCTTGCGGACGGTGTCGTAGGTCCACTCGGCGAGCTTGACCGGCGGGCTGGACGTGGCGTCGTACCGGGCGGTCTTGCGGCCCAGCACGTCGTACTCGACCGTCACCCGCTTGCCCCGGGCGTCCACCGTGGCCACGAGGCGGTCGAGGACGTCGTACTCGTAGCGGGTGGTGCCCTTGTCCGGCGCGGTGGTGGCCACCTTCCGGCCGCGCACGTCGTAGGACGTGGTCCACACGTGCCCGCCGGGGCCGGTCACCACCGCCTCCCGGCCCCGGTTGTCGTAGCGGAAGGTGGTGGCGACGTACCCGCCCGCCCGGTGCTCCCGGACCTCGGTCTTGCGGTCGAGGGCGTCGGTGAACGTGGTGACGACCGTGCCGCCGGCCGGCGGGACCTCGCGCGTCCAGCCCCCGCCGTGCTCGAAGGTCGTGCGCCACTTCTCCTGCACGTCGCTGCTGCCCACCAACAGCCGGTCCGCGGTCTTGCGGCCCTGCCCGTCGTACTCGTAGACGTGCTGGGTCTCGATCTGACCGGGGTCGGCCACGCCGAACAGCTCCGCCTTCGGCTCGCCGGCGGCGTAGTAGGGCTCGTAGGTGCGGTCCACCTCGCCGCTCTCGTTGTAGAAGGTGTCCGAGATCAGCCTGCCCCGGGTCGTGCCGTCCCGGCCGGGCAGCTGTTCCTGGCGCTTGCGCAGCCACCCGTCGAACAGCACGTGCGAGACGTCCTGCCCGCCGTCCTTGTTCAAGGTCCTGGTGGCGATGGCGACGATCGCGCCGGCCCGGATCAGGTAGTCGAACTCCTTGTCCGGGGTGGCGGTCGTGGCCCGGCCGCCCCGCCAGACCCGCACCAGCCGGCCCAGGCCGTCGTGGACCAGGGTCGCGGTCTTGCCGCCGGCGTCGGTCTCGCGCACCGGCTCGCCCCACGCGGGGTCGAGCTCCTTGATCTTGACGTGCGCGGAGTCCGGGTCGTCGGAGCGCACCGGCGGTGAGGTCGTGGTGACCTTGGTGGTCAGGCCGTGCGAATCGGTGTAGGCGGTGCGGGTGGTCCGGCCGGCGGCGTCGGTCTCCGCCTCGGCCCGCCCGTAGCGGTCGAACGAGCTGCGCTTGTCGGCCACGTGGGTGACCGTGGTCGCGGTCGCGTCCTGGGCCTTCTCCAGCGTGGTGACCGTGCCGGCGGTGGGCGCGGCCCTGAACGCGCCGCCGTCGTAGAACGTGCGCTCGTCGGAGATCAGGTCCTTGGCCAGCTCGGGCGTCTCGCCGCAGCGCCTGCCCACGACCCGCACCTGTGCGGGCCGGGCCAGGATGCGCTCGCCGTCGGCGGTGAACGTCGTGGTCGTGCACTTCTCGTCGCCGGTCGCGGCCACGTCGCCCTGGTCGTCCACCTCGGCCGGGGCGCCCGTGGTGAGGTGGAACGACTTCGTGGTGCTGCGGGTCTCCCGCCAGCCCGAGTCCACCTGCTTGAGGGTGCGGGTCTGCGCGACGCCGGTCAGGTTCGCGGTGACGGTGCCCCACGGCCGGGTGCGGCTCGCGGTCTGGTGGTGCCACGGCGCGGTGACGGTCCTGGCCACGGGCACACCGCCCGCGCGGTCGTAGACGACCTTGCGGACCTCCATGCCGCGCAACGACTCGTGGTCCTGGTGGGTGCCGCCCTCACCGTCGGACACCGACACGGACTTGCTGCCGCCGTCGCGGTCGAGCCGGTCGCCGTGCATGCCCTGGAAGTACCAGTGGTCGGTCTGCGACGGCGCCGGACCGGTCACGCCGGCCTTGACGCGGACCTTGTCGTAGCCGCGCCACTCCGACCACGTCTTGTACTTCTCCGGCGTGATGCCGTCGTCGTCGGCGTAGCGCCAGGACGGGCGGCCGATGCTGTAGTCGTAGTCGGTGACCATGTCCGGCGAGCCGCCGGTCAGGTCGGTGCGCACGACCTGGGTCACCACGTACTTGTGGAACCAGTCCAGCGTCGGGTCGACGCCGCCGCTGGTCTTGACCCAGTACACGGGGAAGCAGCGGCGGTGGTTGGTGTGCGGCGCGGGCAGGTCGGAGGTCGAGCAGTCGGCGCCGGAGTAGTTGACGTCCACCACCCCTCCGGTCTCGTTGTGGATCGCGCCCACCCGGTTCTTGACGAACGGACCGACGTCGTCGCCGAGCCGGTCGACCCGGTTCGGCCGCTGGGTGTAGGAGAAGGTGACCGGTGGCATCGCGACCGGCGTCGCCGCCGCGTGTCCGGTGTGGACGATGGACTTGAGCAGCAGTTGGCGGTCCACGTCGGCGGTGCCCCAGGCGTGCTCGAAGGTCCACGAGTCCACGGGTCGGTGGCCCGCGCCGTCGGGTTGGACGACCCGCGTGGTGATCCCGGTGATCCGCTTGCGCGTCCAGAACGTCGGTGAGGCCGCGCCGTGGTCCTGCTCGCACTTGGTGTCCGGCTTGCAGTTCAGGTCCCAGGGCACGTCTTCCCAGTACTCGGGGTGCGTGCCGATGTTGCCTTCCGCGCAGTCCTCGCCGGAACGCAGGCAGCGCTCGGCCACGGTGAAGTCCACGCGGGCGGGCGGCGTGGCCCGGAACAGGTCGTCGGAGCGCAGCCCGTAGTCGACGCGCTTGAGGTAGCCGCCGCGGTCGTAGTGGGTGTCGTCCTCGGCGCGCAGGTTGCGCGCGTACCGGTTGCCTTCCTGCTCGTAGAAGTACGCCACGGCGTTGCCTCGCGGGTCCTCGACGTAGTCGAGGTTCCACCGCCACGCCTGCCGGCACCAGGAGTCGGCGAAACCGCTCTTGTGGCAGGGATCGCCGCTGTCGTCGCCGAACACCGGCACGGTCCACGTCGACTGGGTCTCCGGCTTGCCGGAGGTCCAGCCGCGCAGCCGGTTCTTGCCGAAGTGGTAGCGGGTGCCGTCGGGGGTGGTGACGATCCAGTACTCGTTGTCGTTGTCGCCGTTGGCGGTGTCGGTCGCCGTCCCGGTGACGCGCTGGACGCGCGTGCCGTCGTCCTTGCGCAGCTTGTACCGGCCGTCGCCGAGCGGGACCAGGTCGCCGCTGCGACCGCCCAGCGACAGCACCGCGTTGTCGTGGCCCCAGCACTGGTCGCCGGGGTGGACGTCGTACTTGTCGTCCTTGGGCACCCCGTCGTCCTTGCAGGACTTGTAGCGGCGCTCGACGTGGCCCGGCCCGAGGTCGAACCCGTCGCCGACCAGCGAGCCCTGGTTGTTGGTGGCGGAGGTGCGGCCGTCGATGGACGACGACGAGTAGTGCAGCGCCAACTCCGGCGTCAGCCCGCCGGGCACGGGCGGCACGCGCAACGGGTACGACCAGGTGAAGTCGCCGGTCTGGGTGCCGACCTCCCAGGTCGCCGACGGGGCCAGCTCGGTGGCCTTGTAGTCGCCCTTGGCGCTGTCGGTCCCGGCGGTCGCGGCCAGCACGGCGCCCGGCGCGACCTCGGCGGACACCGCGCGGGCGCGGACGTCGTTGGCCGAGTCCAGCGGGGTGGCGGTGCGGCACTCGGGCCGGTCGGGGGTGGTGACGGCGCACGCGGGCAGCCGCACCAGCCGGATCCGGGAGCCGTAGGACCCGCCGAACGCCTCGGCGAACCCCGAGTAGTCCAGCCGGACCTCCGCCTTGCCCGGGGCCGGGGCGGAGTCCGCGCGGTCGACGGTGAACAGCACGCCCGACACCTCGGCGCGGGCCGCCGCCTCCTCGTCGAGCACCCGCACGCGGAGCTTGCCGGGCTCGGCGGACGAGGCGCTCACCGGCCCGCTCGGGGCCGCGTTCACCTCGACGTCGGTGGTGCCGGCCGCGGGCCACGCGACGACGGGGTCGGCGGCGGGTGGCGCCTCGGGTCTGTGCTTGACGGGGACGGCGCCGCCCTCGACCGCTGTCTCGCGGTCCTCCGGGCGGGCGGTGGTGGACGTGGCGTGGTGTGACGCCGCGGTGAGCATCCCGGCCAGCAGCACCGTGGACAGCGCGGCGGACAGGGTTCGACGCAAGGGCATGGGAACCTCCGGGTCCGGGGTGCGGGCCGGCGGCAGTCCGGGGGGAGGGCGCCGCCGGCCCGCGGTCACGGGTCAGCTCGGGATGGAGCCGATCTCCGTCGGCAGGGCGAGCGCGTCGACCAGGGGCTGGGCCGCGACCCCGCGCAGCACCCACACGTCGTCCACCAGGCCGGACCAGTTGCGGCCCGCGGGGTAGGCCCCGCCGACCAGGCCGCGGCCGAGCTGCAGCGAGGCGACCGGGCCGAACGGGCGGGTCCGGTGGCGGAAGGAGAGGTTGTCGGCGTCGGCCGCCGCCTCCCGGACGCCGTTGACCCACAGCGTGATCGTGCCCTCGAAGCCGTCGAAGGTGACCGCGATGTGGTCCCAGTCGCCGAAGTTGCCCTGGTGGAACATCGAGTGCTCGACACCGACCGTGGTCGCCCCGGTCGCGTCCTTGCTCGGCACGTCGAGCACGTACCGCTGCTTGACGTGGTCGTAGCGGACGGTGATGGCGCTGTTGTGCGCCCCGGCCAGGCTGAGCACGGCCATCGACCTGGTCGGTGTGCCGGCGGTGGAGACCCAGGCCGAGACGGTGAAGCTCTCCCGGGTGTCCACGACCGCGCCCGTGACCGAGGCGAAGTCGGTGTTGCCGCCGGGCAGCTCCAGCGCGCCGCTCGGGGTGCCGGCGGGCGAACGCACCAGCACCTTCGCCGGGTCGGTGGTGATCCTGGCGTTCCCGGCCAGGGTCAGCGCGCGCCGCGGCCCCTGCCCGCTGTCCGGTGTGGACGTGCCGGAGGCGGTGTTGAGGTGCCACTTGCTCTGCACGACCGGTTTGATGGTGAACAGGTCCTTCACCTCCTCGGCCGTGACGACCCGGTCGAAGACCCGCACGTCGTCCACCGGGCCGGGCGTGTGGTCGGTGTACGCGCCCTTCCAGATGCCGCGTCCGATCTGCAACGCGCCGCCCGCGTTCCACGGCGTGCCGACGATGTCCGCCGCCACCTGCTCGACGCCGTTGACGTACAGCCGCAGCTTCTTCGCCACCACGTCCTGCACGCCCACCAGGTGCGTCCACACGCCGGGCTGGGCCGGGTCGCGGGAGATCGCGGTGCCGCCGCCGGTGGTGTTGCCGTCGCCCTGGGTGCGCCAGAACCGCCACTTCTTGTCGTTGGGGTCGAACTTGAGGTAGAAGCCGGACATCTGGGCGCCGGACTGGCTCGCCACCACCACGTGCGTGGTCGGCAGCGTGGCGGGCAGCTTCACCCACGCCGACACCGCGATGTTCTTCGCCGTGTCCACGACCGCGCCCGAGGTGGCGGCGTAGGAGGTGGTGCCGTTGAGGTTCATCGCCGTGCCCAGGGCCCCGCCGACGCCGAGGGTCGCGCCACCCTGCGGTGTCGCCGGGTGGGACGCCTGCCCGGCGCTCTTGGGCGCGGTGTCGGCGAGCCTGGTGGCTCCCGCCTGCTCGTCGAGGGCCCAGTGCGCCTTGGGCGCCCGTCCCTCGGCCACCCAGAACTCGTAGGTGCCGGTGGACCAGTTGTTCGACGCGTCCCACGCCGTCACGTGCAGCACGTTGAGCCCGGCCTGGGTGGGCATCACGTCCACCGCCTCGGTGGCCGCGCTCTTGGCCTTCGCCGAGCCCTCCGACGGGTCGGTGTTCACGGCGAAGGCGTACTTGGCGACGCGGGCGTCGAAGGCGATGGAGAACCGGCCGTAGCGGCCCACGCCGTCGGCTGGCACCTGGTTCGGGTTGGCCGGGTCGAGCGCCGGGTAGTCGGTGGAGGTGACCTTCGGTTCGGGCAGCGCCCGCGCGTCGTAGACGAAGTAGCACGCGGTGGCGTTGCCGGCCGAACTCCACGGGCTCCACGCCCGCCCGTCGTAGGCGCGGACCTCCCAGGCCACGGTCACCCCCTGCGGGACGACGTTGGCCGGGACCTTCACGCTGAACGACGAGCCGCGGCCCTGGTGCGAGGACATCTTCGAGACCGTGCCGAGGTTCTTCGTGCGCCGCGCGCCGCCGGCGTCGGTCCACGAGAGCTGGAACTGCGCCTTGAGCTTCTCCCCCTCGACGCCCTTGTTGTCCGGGTCGGTGAGGTTGCGGGCGAACAGCGCCGGCAGCCGGTTGAACCGCGCCGGGCTGTCCGGTCCGCGACACGCGCCGCCGGGGCTGGAGGACAGTTGGCCCATCTTCGGCTGCGCCGGCGGGGTGTTGTAGTGCACCCGCACGTAGGCGTCGCGGCCGAACCGCTTCCACGCGAGCTGGTCGTCGCCGTCGCGCGCCCGCAGCCCGAACGTCGTGCTCGCCGCGCCGGCCTTGGCCGTCTCCCGCAGGCCGCTGGTCACGTTGAACAGGACGTCACCGGCCGCGCAGCCGGAACCGAAGCCCTTGGCCACGTTGCGGCTGTCCAGGCGGCGCTTCCAGTTGTCCGACGTCGAGGACCACGTGGACCCGGCCTTGAACGCCGAGGCCAGGTGGATGTCCACGATCCGCTTCTTGCAGGAGGTCGACCACACCCCGCGCACGTGGAACTCCGCCGAGATGATCTGCTTGTGCGCGAACCGCGCGGTGGGCACGCGGTAGAACAGCCGCTTCTCGTACCAGCCACCGCAGTAGCGGCCGGCCGGCGGGTAGTCGCGGGGGCAGCGGCCCATGCCCTCGTCCTTCTTGAAGTTGTGCTTCGACCAGCCGCCGCTGGAGACCATCAGCCGGGCCGAGGCGCGGGGCGTGTCCCACATCGGGTCGATGTAGACCGGGTACGCGGTGTCGGCCGCGTTGAGCAGCTCGGCGTCGGGCCGCAGGGTCATCTCACCGCCGGTCACGCTCGTGGTGACCTGGGCGACCTTGGACGTGTCGCCGGGTTGCTCGGCCGAGGGCAGGGTGAAGGCGTCGTCGCCCGCGTCTTCGTCGGTCTGCGCGGTCAACGCGCCGGTCGTGGGCGTGGTCGAGTCCCACATGATCGGCACCGGCGCTTCGTAGACGACCGCGCCGGTCGCCTGGTCCACCGCCTGCTGCGTGCCGTCCTCGGCGGTGCCGACGGTCAACCCGGGCGCGGACAGGCCCAGTGTGAGAGTCGTCAGGCGCGGGTCCTTGGCGGCCTGGGCGGTCTTGACGACCAGGATGTGCGAGAAGCCCTCCGGCTCGACCTGCACCCGCAGGTCCACCTCCGGCAGGACGTTCGGGTACACGGCGGTGTCGCCCTCCAACCGGGGCGCGGGCAGCGCCGTCGGCCAGGTCAGCGACATCGGCCGGCCGGCCCGGTCGATCGTGGTGAACGGACCCGTGCCGCCGCCGGACAGCGTGATCGCGACCGGGGTGGTGACCGGCGCGATCGCCCCGTCGGCCCGCTTGCGCAGCGTCGTGTCGACCGGGGCCCAGCCGCCGTCCTTCGCCGCGCGGACGGGCTGGAAGTGCTCCTGCGAGGTGAAGCTGCCGTCGGGCGTGGCGTAGACCTCGCGCGCCTCGCCGCGTTCGGACAGCACCTCCACCAGTTGCCCGGTGGCCGCGGCGGCGGCGAGCGCCTGGGCCTCGTCGGCCTTGGGTTCCTTGGCCACGCCCCAGGTGTTCTCCACCAGCGAGACGTTGTCCACGAACGCGCTCAACGCGCCCTTGCCGCCGAGCTGGAACACGACCTCGGCGACCGTGGTGTCCATCGTGGCGGTGAAGGGGAAGGAGAAGCGGGCCGGGGTCGGTGTCAGCTCGATGTCCTGGGTGAGCGAGGCGCTGTAGGGCGTGTCGCCCTCCTGCACCGCCACCTGCACGGCCACGTCGGTCGAGGCCGCCGCGTCGAAGGACAGCGTGTAGATCCGGCCGCTGACCAGCGTCCCGGTGCGCTGCACGACCACCGCGTCACCCGGGTTGGCCGCGCCCTCGGCGACGGTCGCCTTGAGCATCCCCTGCTCCACGGCCAGGCGCGGGTTGCCCGCGGAGAACCACGGGAGGGTCGAGGGGGTGTCGAACGTCCCGTTGCGCACGAGGTCCGCCTTGGTCGGCGCGGTGGGCCAGGCGTGCGCGCCGAGCCGGGTGGAGCCCGTCGGGGCGCCGATCGCCGCGGCCACGTCGGCGGGCAGCGGCGCGCCGGCCGCCTCCGCCGGGCTGCCCGGCGCCAACCGGTAGTCGCCGGCGGGCGCGCCGAGCAGGTAGGGGTCCTCCTGGTGGCGGGAGCCGGCGTCGCGGCCGGTGGCGGCCTGGAACTCGGCCAGCGTCCGGAAGTGCAGCGACACCCCGGTGACCCGTGACCACTGGACCAGGGTGGCCGGCGTGCCGCCGGAGCGCTGGTAGCCGTTGTGGTGCATCCGGTCCGCCGGGATCATGCCGTCGGCGCCCAGCCGCTGCCCGGAGGCGGCGGCGTTGTGGTCGGGGGTGGACACCAGGGAGGCGGTGCTCGTGCCGGCCGCGAAGATGTTGTTGACCAGGGTGGTGTCCGTGGTGTTCCACGTGATGCCCAGCGCCTTGTCGGCGTCGGTCAGGCACTGGTCCTCCGCGCCGGGGCACTGCGGGCGCGGGTCCTCCTGCACCACCAGGGCCTGGCCGTTGCCGACGGAGGTGTTGTTGTAGAGCCGGACGCTGTTGGAGCCCATCAGCGACAAGCCGCCCATGCCGTTGTCGGCGGCGACGTTGGAGGCGACCAGCGCCGGACCGGACACCTTGTAGTGCAGGCCGTGGTGGGAGTTGGCGCGGAACAGGTTGCGCACCGCGGTGAGACCGACGCAGGACAGGTCGCACGCGAAGCCGTGGCCCTGGTTGGCCTCGAACACGTTGTCCCGCACGGTCGGGTTGGTCAGCCGGGTCACGTGCGCGCCGGCGGCGGCGAGGTTGTAGCCGAGGTTGAACCCGAGTTGCTCGGAGTTGTTGCGCAGCACCCGGTTGCCCTCGAACGTGAGGTTGCCCGACCGGTGGGCGGTCAGGCCGTGGTAGCCGTTCTCGGCGATGCTGTTGCCGGTGAGGCGGACGTCGTCGGCGTTGACCAGCACGCCGGCGGCGGCGTTGTGGATGACGGTGTTGTTCTCCACCACCATGCCCTTGGCCTGCACGACGATGGCGGCCGGTTCCCTGGTCTGGTTCTGGCTCGACCCGTAGTGGGCGAAGCCCAACCCGCGCACCACCGAACCCTCGGCGCCGGCGAAGAAGTGCAGACCGCTCTTGCGGGCGGTGATCTCGAACCGGCGGCCGGCGGGATCGCTGCCCAGGTAGGTCTTGTCGGCCGGCCCGTCGTGGAAGAACGTGCCCGCCCGCACCTCTTCGCGGGTGGCGACCTGGCGCAACGGCTCGCCGTCGAGGAACACCATCTGCGGGTCGCCGCCGACGGGGTGGTCGTTGTTGAAGTGCAACGGGTTCATGCACTCGTCGTAGTCCGGCGCGGTGGCGCGGCAGACGCTGCCGGGGTTCCACCCGTCCAGCCGCCACGCGTTCCCGTCGACGACCAGCCGATCGGAGGGCAACTCCGTGCTGCCCTTGAACCACACCCGCTCGTTCGGGAAGGGCTGGAGCGTGACGGGGGCGGAGATGTCCCCCAACCGCTCCCGGTACTCCCCTTCCCGGAACACCACCGTGGTCATCCGTCCGGCGACCGCCTTGCCCACCGCCGCCGTCGCGGTGCGCAACGGCGCGGCCTGCGTGCCGGGGTTGGCGTCGTCCCCGTTCGGTGCGACGAACAACGCACCGTCCGGGACCGGATGACTCGTGGGGATGACGGACAACGGCGCGGTCACCGCGGCCGGCGCGGCCCGGGCGACCGGACCACCGGGCCCGATGGCCGTGACAGTGCTCGCGGCGGCTGCGATCAGCGCAAGGACGACACCTGGTCTTCGCACACGCATGGACTCCCCCAACCCCTCCAGCGGCTCTTTTCGCCGAAGTGCGACGCTAGGGGCGTCGGGTCGGGACTCTGCCGGTCGAACAACCCACAAACGCGCCCTGACGGGCAGCCGCGCCCGGTCCCGGTGCGTGGCCGCCGGGTCCGCCGTGTCCACCTGGACGTCGAGGGCCGGTGCGCTCGGTGGCGAGCGCACCGGCCCCCGCGTGTCACGAGGTCCAGCCGTCCGGCAGGCCGTCCACCTCGGCGTGCTCCCCGTTCGCGCGGATGTGCACGGTCGCCTGTCCCAGCCGCAGGTCGGTCAGGGCGAGGTCGCCCCACCGGGTCGGGACGTGGGGTGACAACGCCAGCCGGCGGCGTGGCACGTGGGGGTTCAGGCCCAGCACGGAGCGGACCAGCAGGAGGGGTGCGGCGCTGGCCCACGCCTGCGGTGAGCACGACGTGGGGTACGGCACGGGTGGGCTGAAGTCGTCGCGGGAGAAGCCGCAGTACAGCTCCGGCAGCCGGCCGCCGAAGGTCGCCGCCGCGTCCAGCAGGCCGTCGGCCAGCCGGTGCGCCAGATCGACCGCGCCCGGCACGTGCGCGTAGCGCAGCAGGCCCGCCACGGCGATCGCCGTGTCGTGCGGCCACACCGAGCCGTTGTGGTAGCTCATCGGGTTGTACGCGCCCATCGAGGACGACAGCGTGCGCAGCCCGTACCCGGTGTCCATGTCCGGCTCGGCCAGCCGCGCCACCAGCGCCGCCGCGTGCTCGTCGGTGGCGATGCCGGTCCACAGGCAGTGCGCCGCGTTGCTGGTCAGCGCGTCCACCGCCGCCTTGCGCCCGTCCAGCGCCACGGCGTACCAGCCCCGGTCGGGCAGCCAGAACGCGTCGGCGAACGCGGCCCGCAGCTTCGCGGCCCGTTCGCGCTGGGCGGTCGCGGTCGCGGGGTCGCCGAACGCCTCGGCCAGCTCCGCACGGGCCAGCCGGGCCGCGTAGACGTACCCCTGCACCTCGCACAGCGCGATCGGCGGCACCGCGACCCGCCCGTCGGCGTCGTTCACGCCGTCGAAGCTGTCCTTCCAGCCCTGGTTGAGCAGTCCCCGGTCGGTGGCGCGGCGGTATTCCACGAAACCGTCGCCGTCGCGGTCGCCGTGGCGGTCCACCCACAGCAGCGCCGCGTCCGCCGCCGGCAGCAGCGACCGCACGACCTCCTCGTCCGCGCCCCACCGCCACGCCTCGGCCAGCAGCATCACGAACAGCGGCGTCGCGTCGACCGTGCCGTAGTAGTGGCTGCCGCCCAGCACGTTCGTGTTGTCGGGGCCCAGCCGCAGCTCGTGCAGGACCCGGCCGGGCTCCTCCTCGGTGGTCGGGTCCACCCGCCGTCCCTGGGTCTCGGCCAGGGTCTGCAGCGTGCCCAGCGCGAGGCCGACGTCCAGCGGCAGCGCCATCCACGCGGTGAGCAGGCTGTCGCGCCCGAACAGGGTCATGAACCACGGCGCGCCCGCCGCCACGAACGGCCGGCCGTCCTGGTTCTGGATCTGCAACGCGCCCAGGTCGCTCTCCGAGCGCCGCAGCACCCCGGTCAGCACGGGGTCGCCGACCGCGACGACCGTGCTGGCCGCCCGCCACGCCTGGATCTTGCGCGCGGGCGCGGTGCTCTCCATCCGCTCGCCGCGGCGGAACCGCGGCTGCACCGGCCGGTTGGCCACGCTGGGCTGCACCACGATCTCGGTGGACCACCGCCCGCCCGCCGGCACCACGATCCGCCAGCTCAGCACGCCCGGCGCCACCACGGGGTCCGCCGTCGCGGCCACCGCCACCCCGCGCGAGCCGTCGCCGCGGTCGCGGAAGAGCAGGTCGCTGCCGGAGGCGGAGACGTCCGCGCCGCGGTGCGCGGCGCGGCCCTCCTTCACCGCGAACAGGTCGGCGAAATCGGCGTCCACGTGCAGGTCCAGCCGCGCGACGGTGGCCTCGCGGCCGAGGTTGTCCAGCGTGATGGTCTCCCGCAGGCCGTCGCCGACCAGGCGTTCGCGCACCAGCAGCAGCGTGCTGTCGGCCGACCCGGCGGCGGGCGGGCGGCGCAGCACGAACCGCGCGCCGAACGCCTCGTGGTGCAGCACCGACAGCGGGTGCGGCACGTGCCCGTCCAGCCGCAACTGCCACCGCGACAGCACCCGCGCGTCGCGGAAGAACAGGCCGTGCGCGGTGCCGTGGTCGATGTCGCCGACGTGGTCGGACAGGCAGAACGTGCTGCCCTCCACCAGGGTCACCGCGCCGCCGACCACGGCCGGCTCGCCCGCGTTGAACGGCTCGGCGGTCATGCCGCGTCACCGGACGCCGGCACCGCGGTCGGGCCGTCGTCACCGAGATCCGCGCGGTTGAGCGCGTCGTCCAGCGCGTCGTCCAGCGCGTCGTCCAGCGCGTCGTCCAGCGCGTCGTCCAGGGCCGCGAAGTCCCGCCGCAGCGAGGCCAGCGAGCTGGACGGCTCCAGCGCCCGCAGGTAGGCCGCCTCGTAGCCCGCGCCCAGCGCCTCCGCCCCGAAGTGCTCCGCGACGTGCGCCCGGCACGCCGCCGGGTCGAGGTCGCGCACGTCGTGCAGCGCCCGCACCAGCTCGTCGGGGTGGTCGCGCACCAGGCCGGTCACCCCGTCCACCACGACCTCCGGCACCGCGCCCGCGCGCAGCGCCACGACCGGCGTGCCGCACGCCATCGCCTCGATCATCACCATGCCGAACGGCTCCTCCCACCGGATCGGGAAGAGCAGGCACCGCGCGGAGGCCAGCAGCTTGCGCTTCTCGGTCGCGTCGGCGACGCCGAACACGTGGTCGGCCGGGGTCAGCCGCGGCTTGACCTCGGTCTCGAAGTACTCCTTCTCCACCGGTTCGGCGCACTTGCCCGCCAGCACGACCGGCAGACCGGCGGCGTGCGCGGCCTCCAGCGCCAGGTGCGGGGCCTTGTCCGGGTGGAAGCGGCCGAGGAACAGGGCGTAGTCCTCTTTGGACTCCTGGAACGGCCAGTCCGCGACGCGCAGCGCGTTGTGGACGGTGCCGATCCAGTTCAGCTCGGGCGCGAGCGCGCGCTGCCGGTCGCTGATCGCGACCAGGTGCACGTCCCGGCCCAGGGTCCGGTAGTAGCGCCGCAGGTCCGCGTCCACCGGCCCGTGCACGGTGGCCACGGTCGGCACGCCCAGCTCGGCGAAGCGGGGCGCGTTGAGGGGACCGCCGAAGGTGTGGTCGTGCACGACGTCCACGCCTTCCGAGGCGATCAGCCGCTCGACCGCCCGGCGCGCGGCGAGGGCGTGCATGACCTCGGGGTAGGGCTCACCGAGGCGTTCGGGGACCGTGCGGTCCCACACGGGCACGAACCGGGCGCGGGTCCCCGGCTCGCCGGCGCCCACGAGGGTGACGGTGTGGCCGCGCGCGACCAGCGCGTCGGCGAGGTCGGCGACCACCGCCTCGACGCCGCCGTACGCCTTGGGCGGCACGTCGAAGTAGGGCGGGACGACCAGGGCCACGCGCAACGCCCGGCGGGCGCGCTGACCTGCGACGAAGGGATGCGAGCCGCTCAAGACCTTCCTCCCTGAGCCGACGGGGCTTGGCACTCTCCGCCATCGAGTGCTAACAACCCGGGCGCGCGGCGCGCAAGAAGATCGCCGAAAACGAGACCCGGGTCACACCCGTTCGCGCAGGCCACCGCGTGGTCCGCCGGCCGGGCGGTGGCCGCTCAGCGTCGCCGGAGGAGGGACTCGCGCACCGCCTCGCCGACCCGGTCGAACAGCGCCGGGTCCACCTCACCGGGGGCGGCGTGGGGCGCGACGCGTTCCGCCGCGCGGACCAGGGCCGCCATGTCGGCCAGCTCGGTGGTGTCGTAGTGGGAGCGCAGGTAGCGGAACTCGTAGCTCTCCTCGTGGTTGGCGTGTTCCAGGACCGCCTGCCGCAGGCCCGCCAGCCCGTCGGCGAACTCGGGGTGGTCCGGGCCCAGCTCGCCCAGGCGCGCGAGCAGCTCCCTCGCCTGCTGCTCCTCGCCCAGGCGGTCCTCGACCACGGCGTCGCCGCCTTCCACGCCGCGGGCCGCCGGGTGGACCACGACCTCCTCGGCCGCCTCGTGCAGCGCCAGGAGCCGGACCAGGCGGGCGAACGCGGTGGCGCGCTCGTCGCCCTCGCCCGTCTCCACCGCGGTGAACAGGTCGCGGATCCGCGTGTGCTGGTCGACCAGCACCGCGACCACGTCGGCGTCGATCACCGCGTCACCCCGCTGCGGCGCAGGGACGGCACCGGGTGCTCGCCCTCGGTCGAGTGGCGGTAGTCGCGGCCGGCCTCGGCGCGGTTGAGGTCCACGACCACCTCGCTGGGCGGCTTCTCACCGCCCATGATGGCGTCCTGGAGGGCCTCGAACCGCTCGTGCGCGTCCTGCACGTACCCGGTGCCCAGCGTCGTCAGGTCGATCTGGGTGTCGAGCAGCTCGCGCAGGTACTGCTTGTTCGGCTCGAAGGTCACCGGCGCGGGCAGTTCCGGCGCGACGACCTCCTCCGGTTCGCGGTCGTCGTTGGCGCGCATGAGGTCGCACGCCAACCGCAGGTGCTCCAACTCCATGTTGAGGTGCAGCTCCCAGATCGCCTTGATCCGCGGGTCGGACTCGGTCTCCATGAACGAGTGGTAGAGGTAGCACTCGTTGTACTCGTGGTTGACCAGCCGCTCCCACCACGTCTCGCCCGGGTCCACCAGGGACTCGTAGTGGGTGACGTGCTCCTCCTCGATCAGGCCGATCTCCTGGTAGAGCTGCCGCGCGATGGGCTCCATGTACTGCGGGCCGACGTTCATGTAGAAGTTCATCGTCTGCTGCTCGGCCGACATGATGGTCAGCGCGTGCAGCTTGGAGATCGGCGCGGCCGCGGCCCGGTCGTAGGGCTCGCGGACGTTGTCGTGCGGGTGCCGGTGGTGGTACTTCGTCGGCCGCCCGGGGATGACCTCGGTGAGGTCGTCCACGATCTTCTCCGCCTTGCGGCGCTGGATCATCTCGTACAGGTTGGCGTAGCGGTAGAGGTGGTCGAAGTCCTCCAGCACGCCGAACTCGTAGGCCTGCTTGAGGTACGGGTCGGGTTCCATCCGCGCGACCCAGGCGGTGAGGTCCACCGCGACCTGCTCGTAGGCGATCGTGGTCTCCAGCGGCGACGAGACGCCGGGCAGCAACCAGTTGACCGCCTTCTGCTGTTGCTGCTCGATGTAGCGCACCTCGGCCAGCTGCCGCTTGACGTCCAGGTCGGGGCAGTTGCGGGCGAACTGGTGGCTGAACATCAGCGCTTCGACCTCGATGCCGTTCATCGTGATGATCCGGCACCGGGTGTAGGGGTCGGCGTGGTCCGGGTCGATCGGGTCCACGTCCAGTTCACGCCACGTGCGCAGCTGCCGGTCCAGCGGGATGCCTCGGTGTTCGAGCGGGTTGAACGTCATCGGGAACGCCCATTCGTGTGGTGGTGGGGCGGCGTGACCGCCCTCGGGTCGGCCGCCGCGCGGCGCTCGGGCGACCTCGAAGCGCGGGTGGCGGGTCCCTGTGGCGGGTGCCCGGGGATCCGGCGCCGAAACCGGCGGGCGGCCCGCACGGCAGGACCACCCGATCGGTGGACCCTCGGGTGAGGAGTTGGCCGGACCGGCACGGCCGCTGGCTGCTGAACGGCTCGAACCGGCCCGACCCGGCCCGCCCGGGCGCACCGGCCGCTCACGCGCGGCGATACCGGCTACCCGTTCCGCCGCGGCGTACACCCCCGACGACCCGTCCACCGACTTCCGGCCCGCGAGGGTGTAGCGTGGTCCGCATCGGGTCGGCTCGGTCGAGTCCGCCCGAAGCATCCCGCGTCCCGAGACGGCTCCGACATCGTTCGCGTTGAGCCCCGAGGGCGCGGAGAAGGACGGAAACCCATGTCAGCCCAGTACGTTTCCCGGTACGAAGCACGAGTGGACCTCGTGCGCACCACGTTGCGGGAGTTGTCCGACCTGGACGCCAAGACCGCGCAGGACGTCGCGGTCCGGGTGGTGCACGTGTTGGACCACCTGCCGGAGAGCATCCGGTGACCGCGGACGGTTTGTTCAGCCACCCCGAGGTCCCGCGGCCGACTCCGCCGGTCCCCCCGACCGACGACGAGCACGAGCCGCTGTTCCTGGAACCCGGGACGGGGGCCGACCAGGCGTAGGCGTGATGTCCAGGGACGTCGTCCCGGTTCGAGGGGTGTGTCGGATCAACCGGCTCTCCCGCCCATCGACCGGGTCACCGGCGAACCCCTGCGCCGTTACGAACACAGCCACCCCGGCTCGCTGATCCACGTCGATGTAACCAAGTTCGGCAACATCCCCGACGGCGGCGGCCACCGCTTCACCGCGATCGCGGTCCTGCGGCGAGCCGTCGCCTGGTTCGCCCAGCGCGACGTCACCGTCGAGCGGGTCCTGACCGACAACGGCGCCGCCTACCGGGCTCACGCCTGGCGCGCAGCCTGCGCCGAACTCGGCGTCACGCCGAAACGAACCAGGCCCTACCGGCCCCGGACCAACGGCAAGATCGAACGCTCCCACCGCACCCTGGCCGACGACTGGGCCTACGCCCGCCACTACCGGTCAGAGACAGCCCGCCGGGGCGGGCGCGTCGTCGATCAGCTCGTGGTCGGCTGCGCGTTCCGCCGCAGCGCGGCCAGGCGTCGCGGGCGCGGCCAGCGGACCTGCCAGACCCAGCCGAGCTGCTCGAACGCCCGGATGACCCGCGCGGACACGTCCAGCTGACCGCGGTCCACGCCGTGGCGGGCGCACGTCGGGTCGGCGTGGTGGGAGTTGTGCCAGGACTCGCCCATCGACAGGATCGCCAGCGGCCAGAAGTTGGCCGAGCGGTCGCGGGCGGTGAACGGGCGGTCGCCGATCATGTGGCAGATCGAGTTCACCGACCAGGTGACGTGGTGCTGGAAGGAAATCCGCGCCAGGCCGGCCCACAAGAACGCCGTCAGAGCGCCCCACCACGACAACGTGATCACCCCGCCGAGCACCGTCGGCACCGCCACGCTCAGCAGGACCCACAACGGGAACAGCCGGTCGACGACCCGGATGTCCTTGTCCGCCACCAGGTCCGGCGCGAACCGGTCGACGTTGGTGGTGTCGCGGCCGAACAACCACCCCATGTGCGCGTGCCAGAAACCGCGCGCCAACGCCACCGGCGAGGTGCCGAACAGCCACGGGGAGTGCGGGTCGCCCTCGCGGTCGGAGAAGGCGTGGTGGCGGCGGTGGTCGGCCACCCACCCGATCACCGGTCCCTGCGCCGCCAGGCCGCCGGCGATGGCCAGCGCCACCCGCAGCGCCCGCTTGGCCTTGAACGCGCCGTGCGTGAAGTACCGGTGGTAGCCGATCGTCACGCCCAGCGTGGACAGGGTGTAGAACACCGCCGCGAGTGTCACGTCCACCCAGCTCAGCCCCCACCCCCAGGTCAGCGGCACGGCGGCGACCAGCGCGAGGAACGGGATCACCAGGAACGCCCGGATGACGGACATCTCGGTGCGGGTGCGGGGTTGTTCGGCCAACAACGGTTTCGGTGCGGCGAGTGTGGACGAGGTCATGAAGGCACTACCTGACTGAAGAGCGACACGGTGCCGAGCGGTGCTCGGTCGAACCGGCGTCGGCGCGAATGACGTCCGGACCACAGCGGGCCGGCCGGCCGGGAAAGCGGGGAAGCGACGTGCCGACCGGTGCGGGCACGGCTTCCGCGGTTGCCCCCAACGCTACACCGCCCGCCGGCCCGGCACCGGTTGCCGAGACGGGCACCGGTTGCCGAGACGGGCACCGGTTGCCACGAGCCGCCGCGGGCGACCGGGCGTACGGTGGGCGCATCGAGCGACCGGCGCGTGCGGGGGCGGAGTCGTCCGGGGTCGGCAGGAGGCTCCGGTCCGGCGCGGTGGCGCTGTTCGTCGTCCTGGCGGGGCTCGCGGCGGTGTTGGTGGTGTGGCTCGGGCCGGGTCAGGCCGGTGCGGCGCTGTTGGGCGCGCTGGGGTGGCTGGTGGCGCTCGCGGCGCGGGTGCCCGCGGTGGCGTCCTCGTCCGGGGCGCCACGACCACCGCGTTCCACCTGGGCGCGACGCTGCTCCTGGTGGCCGGTCCGTGGTGGCTCCCGGCGACCGTCGCGGCCCACGCGGCGGTCAACCTGACCTTCACGCGGTGGGCCCGCCGACGGCTGCCGGCCGCCGAACTGGGGTGCGCGGTGGTGAGCGCACTCCTGCTGCTCGGCGGCGTGGCACTGGCCGGCTAGCCCCGCCCGCCTCCGACTTCCCACCGCTCCTCGCCGACGACCTGCCCGAGCGAAGGCGTCCCCGACTCAAGGGCGTTCGCGAAGCCGGCGCGTGCGTCGATCAACCGCTCCCCGTCGACCAGCCAACTGCTCACCGGCCGGTCCCAGGTCAGCACGCCCGGGGCGGGCGTCCTGATCTTCGCCGGAATCCGCTCCACATGCGCGTTCTGCGCCCGGATC
Source organism: Saccharothrix sp. NPDC042600 (assembly GCF_040647305.1). Taxonomy (NCBI): domain Bacteria; kingdom Bacillati; phylum Actinomycetota; class Actinomycetes; order Pseudonocardiales; family Pseudonocardiaceae; genus Saccharothrix; species Saccharothrix sp. NPDC042600. The sequence continues at coordinate 101,851 of NZ_JBEZBW010000015.1, forward strand.
GCCGCTGCCCGACCGGCGGGATCGGTGGGCACGACGGTGTTCCGCACCGCCTGCGCCATCTCCGCGCACGCGGGCACCGCCACCTCGATGATGCGCGGGTCCTCGATCGCGGTGCTGTCGCGGTCGTCGATCGACAGCACGCTCACCAGCGTCCCGAACACGAACATGAAAGGACGCCCGTCCCGATCAACGTCTCCGTGGTGGTGAACGGCTACCGCAGCCACCACGGCGGCTTGGCGAGTTCGGCCTCGGACAGCGGTGGCGCGGGCGGCAGCGCGGGTCTTTCGGGCGGCTCGTCGGTCACACGGGCATCATGCCCTCCGAACGCGTGCCGGTCGGGTCGTTCGTTGCCGTTGTGCACGGGTCGATGCGCGGACTTACCGTCGAACCGTGCTCAGTGGGACAGGCCTCGCCGGATGACCGCGCTGCTGTTGTTCGGCGACCAGTTGGGGCCGCACTTCCGGGAGGCGCACCCGGACCGGGAGGTGCTGCTGGTGGAGTCCACGTCCGCGCTGCGCCGCAGGCCCTACCACCGGCAGAAGCTGCACCTGGTCCTGTCCGGCATCCGGCACCTCGCGGCGGAACTGGGTGAGCGCGCCACGGTGCTGCGGACGGCGTCCTACGGCGAGGCGATCCGTCGCTTCGGCCGTCCGCTGGTCGCCCACCAACCCGGGTCGCGCGCGGCGGAGGACCTGTTGCGCCGGTTGGGTGTCGAGGTGCTGCCCACCCCGGCGTTCACGTTGTCCCGCGAGGAGTTCGCGGACTGGGCCGCGGGCCGCGAGAAGTTCCTGATGGAGGACTTCTACCGCGCCCAGCGGACCCGTTTCCACGTGCTGCTGGACGGGGGCGACCCGGTCGGCGGGCGCTGGAACCACGACCGCGACAACCGCGAGCCACCGCCCAGGCGCGGCGGTCTGGACGTCCCGCGGCCCTGGTGGCCGACCGAGGACGACATCGACGCAGGCGTGCGCGCGGACCTGGACGCGCTCGACGCCCCCACGGTCGGCGCGGACGGCCCGCGGCGGTTCGCCATCACGCGGGCCGAGGCGTTGGCGGCGCTGGAGGTCTTCGTGCGCGACCGCCTCCCCCACTTCGGGCCGCACGAGGACGCCGTGCTGACCGGTGACTGGGCGATGGCGCACTCCCTGCTGTCCGTGCCGCTCAACTTCGGCCTGCTGCACCCGTTGGAGGTCGTGCGCGCCGCCGAGAACGCCCACCGCGAAGGCAACGCTCCCCTGGCGAGCGTCGAGGGGTTCATCCGCCAGGTGCTGGGGTGGCGCGAGTACGTGTGGCACCTCTACTGGCACCTCGGGCCGGACTACCTCCAGCGCAACCACTTCCGGGCCACGACACCGCTGCCCGACTGGTGGGCGCGCCTGCGGCCGGGGAACGTCCGCGCGGCCTGCCTGCGCACCGCGCTGGAGGGCGTCCGGGACCGCGGCTGGGTCCACCACATCCAGCGCCTGATGGTGTTGGGCAACCACGCCCTGCAACGCGGCTACGACCCGAAGGCGCTCAACGACTGGTTCGTCACCTCGTTCGTCGACGGCTTCCCGTGGGTGATGCCGGTCAACGTCATCGGCATGAGCCAGCACGCCGACGGCGGCACGATCGCCACCAAGCCCTACCTCAGCGGCGGCGCCTACCTCAACCGCATGACCGACCACTGCCGCGGCTGCTGGTTCGACCCGACCAAGCGCACCGGCGAACGCGCGTGCCCCTTCACCGCCGGGTACTGGGCATGGCTGGCCCGGCACGAGGCCGAACTCCGGGGCAACCACCGCATGGCCCGTCCCCTGCAAGGCTTGCGCCGCATCGCGGACCTCGACGAGATCCGGGCCGGCGAACCGCACCGCCGCGTCTTCTAGCGCCTGGTGCGCCTGGCGCGGCCGATGGCGGCGAGCACCGTGTCGACGGCGTCGGTGAGGCTGGTCGGTCGCCCGACCCCCGGTGGCAGGTCGAGCGACGACCAGCCCGCCCCGGCGACGGCCACGACGGAGTCCGAGCAGCGCACCAGGTCTTCCACCGGCGCCAGGCGGGCGAGGTTCGGCTCGTGGGCCCACAGCACGACCACCACGGGGTGCAACAGCGCCGTGGCGTCGAGCAGCGCGGCGCGCGGGACGCGGGCGCCGAGGTGCCGCCACGAACAGTCCTGTTCGGACAGTGCCGCGCCGAGCGCTTCCAAGGGCAGGCTGTGCTGTTCCTCCGGGACGCAGGCGAGCAGGACCGACACGCCGCCGGACTCCTCGGGGTGCGGCACCCCGCGCAGGGCGCGCAGGATGCCGCTGGAGGCGATGTGCTCGACGTCGACCCCGTTGCCCTGGACGGTGATCCGGTCGCCGAGCGCGGTGAGCGCGGGGGCGAACACGTGCCGCCACGCCACCTCGACGCCGTACTCGGCGATCGTCCTCGTGCCGATCTCGGCCACCGACGGCTCGTCCAGCCGCCGGGCGGCGCGGACGAGTCCGGTGCGCACGGAACGCGGGGGCCGCCCCGCGGGAGCGACCTCCGCCGGGACGGCCCCCGCGTCGTCGTCCAGGACCCTCGCCGCGGCGGCGGCCGGCGCGACCCCGCGCGCGGTCAGCGCGACCATGCGCCGCAGCCGCCGCAGGTCGTCCTCGGTGTAGCGGCGGTGCTTGCCCGCGCCGCGCGCCGCCGGGCCCAACCCGTAGCGGTGGTCCCAGGTCCGCAGCGTGGACGGGGACACGCCCAGCAGCCGCGCGACCCCGCCGGGGGTCCACTCGCCGCGGTCCCCCGACGCCCGCGCGCCGCCGCTCATGATCCGGTCACCGGCGGCCCTCAACCCCTTCCGTCCCGCGCGAGGATCTCGCGCAGCTCGCTCTCGCCCAGCCCGCCCCAGATCCCGAAGGTCTCCCGGACCGTCAGGGCGTGGTCGCGGCACTGCTCGATCACCGGGCAGCGGGCGCACACGGCCTTCGCCCGCGCCTCCCGCTCCTGCCGGGCCGAACCCCGCTCGTTCGGGGTGTGGAAGAAGGCCGCGGCGTCCATGCCCCGGCACAACCCCTTCAACTGCCAGTCCCACGACTCCGTGACCGGCCGTGGCAAACGGGACAACTCGGGCATGACGTCTCCTCAACCTCGGCCGGTGGTCGCTGCGACGGGGGAAGGACCGCAGAGGGTGACCGGGGCCGGCGCGCCGCCCTCCTGGACGGTCACCCGGAACCGGCACGGGTCGTACCCGTCGCGGATCAACGCCGTGGCGATGCCCGCCACCTGGTCGGGGGTCGGGCGCGCGGTGCGGGACAGGACGAAGCCCGACCGGCGGTCCGGCGCGCCGACGACGGCCCACCGGTAGTCGCGGTCCAGCCCGATGACCCAGTAGGTGCCCGGGTCGTCGAACACCCAGGCGCCGCCGACGTTGACGAAGGTGACCTCCAGCCGCGAGGTCGTCCCGGCCTCGGCGGGGCGGGCGCGCCCCTCCAACCGGACCTCCTGGCCGTCGGCGCGGCGGCAGGAGTTCACGACCCGGACCAGGCCGTCGGGCAGCAGGGTGTACTCGGCGCGGTCGTCGCGGGCGCACGCGGCCTGGAACGGCTGCGGGATCGCCGCCAACTGCAACCAGGTCCCCTGGTAGCGGGCCAGGTCGACGGACCGGACCGGGGTCACCTCCCCGGTCGCGGCCCCGGCCAGGGGTGCCGGGCCGAGGGCGGCGACCAGGGCGGTCGCCAGGACGGACACGATCGTGCGTGGGCGCATGGCGCGGGTGTCTCCTTCCGGGGAGTCAGCGCAGGACGGGGTTGCCGTAGCCGACGACCAGGCCGGCGGTGAACGCGGTCACGCCGAAGGTGCTGTTGAGCACCCGGGCGGCGGCCGGGGTGAGCGCGAGGGTCACCCCCCGCGGGGTGGCGGCGCCGAGCGTGAACAACTCGGCGCGCTGCCCGAACCCGACCAGGCCGGTCAGCACGCCCCGGTCGAGGTCGATCGTGTAGTCGGTCAGGAACAGCCGCGTGTGCCCGGCCCGCAGGACCAGGCCGCCGACGTGCTCGATCGTGCCGTCGCCCGGGTCGCCGACGACGGCGAAGCTGATCACGCCGTCGCGGGAGCGGGCGAAGAAGGGCTTGACGTCGACGCCGAGCGAGGTCAGCGCGGCCGCGGCCGTCGGGTCCAGGGTGAGGTCGGTGCGCCCCTGGAAGAACTTCGCCCACGCCCCGCCGGTGGCCCATTGGCCGGGAACCGGCGAGGCCGACGCGGCGGGCGCCGCCACCGCCCCACCCACGACCGCGAGACCCAGGGCGAGTGCGGCGGCGGTCAGTCGCTTGCTCATGGCAGACGCTCCTTGCGGATGCGGACTTCGGACGGTCGGACGTTCGACGGCGGGGCTCGGGCGGTTCGAGTTGAAACGATTTCGAATCGAATCTACCCCGGAGGCGACGATCCCGCCGATCAGGAGCCGGCCACACCGCCGCCATGTCCGCACCGCCCACGCGGAGAGCCGGCGACCCGCGCGGTCGTGTCGGTCGCGCGGCGCGCCGCGATTGCTACCGTGGCGATCATGAGTCTCAGCAGCCTCGGGCTCACGGGTTTCGAGGAGCGGGTGTACCGGGCGCTGCTTCGCGGGGACGACCCCGACGCCGTCGGCGGGCCGGACGACGTGCGCGCGGCGGTGGCCAAGCTCGTCGGGCTGGGACTGGCCCGGACCGAGGGCGACCGGGTGCGCCCGGTGGCGGCCGAGGTCGGGGTGGCGCGGCTGATCCGGCGGCGGATGCGGGAGGCCAACGCCGAACTGCGCCGCATCTCGCGGGCGTGGGAGGCGGTGCCCGCGCTGGCGACCGAGCAGCGGGCCGGTTACGACGCCGTCGAGCGGATCGAGTCCGCCGAGCAGGTGGAGCAGCGGATCTGGTCGCTGGTGCTGGACGCGCACGAGGTGATGGCCGTCCACCACCTCCAGCGGCGGATCCACACCACCGCGCTGCCGCGGTACCTCCGCCGCCTGGGCGAGGGCGTGCGGTGGCGCACCATCGTGCCCCGCGCGCGGCTGGAGGACCCGGCCACCGCGGAGTACTACGCGTTGCTGCACCGCTCCGGCGACCGCCACCGGGTGACCGACGAAGCCGTGCAGCAGATGGTGATCCTCGACCGGGCCGTGGCGTTCGTCCCGATCGAGCCGAACACCCACGGCTCCGGGGCCCTCGTGCTGCGGCAGGCGGGCGCCGTGACCACCCTGGTGGACCTGTTCGAACGGGTGTGGGCGCACGCGGACGACCTCGAACCGGGCGGGTCGGCGGTGCTCACCGAGCGCGAGCGGCGGGTGCTGCGGTTGCTGGCCACCGCGGCGAAGGACGAGACCTCCGCCCGGGAGATGGGCGTCAGCCTGCGCACCTACCGGCGTTACGTCGCCGAGCTGCTCGCCCGGCTCGGCGCGGGCAACCGCGTGCAGGCCGCCGTGATCGCGAAGCAGCGGGGCTGGGTGTGAGCCCCGCCGCCGGTCACGGCGCCGCCAACCGGTGCAGCCGTTCGCCGATCCGGTAGTAGAGGTTGCCGAACCGGTCGGCGGTCAGGCCTTCCGCCCCGGGCCGGGTCAGCAGCACGGTCACCGCCTTGCTCCGCTTGTCGATCCGGAAGATCCGGTCGCCGGACGTGCCGTAGACGTGGGCCGGGTCGGTGGGGTGCGTCAGCAGGACGCCGTCCCGCCACGCCGAGCCGGGCTCGGCCGCGTAGTCGGGGTCCGGGAACAGGCGCGTCACCGTGATCGCGTCCGGCCGGGCCGGGTCGAGCGTGACCAGCGCCCCGCCCGCGAGCCCCCACACGTGACCGTCCACTTCGGACAGCGCGGTGACCGCTCTCGGCGCGGCCAGCGGCAGCGGGTGCCGCGTGACAGCGCCGGTCGCGGGGTCGTAGGAGAACAGCGTCGCCGACGCGCCGGGCAGGTAGACGGGGTCAACCCCCAGCGCGCCGCGGGTGGAGGTGCCGCCGAAGAGCTTGCCGCCCGCGTGGGCCAGCGCCACCACGGACTGACCGGGCACGACGCAGATGGTGCGCGCCACGCCGCCTTCCTTCCACACGCTCAGCGCCCCGCTGCGCTTGCCGTACTTCGGCACGGTCCCCATGTAGACCGTGCCGTCGGGTCCGCCGGCCAGCGCGTACGGGCGGTCCTGCGGCGGTGGCCCGTTGCCCGGTTCGCAGTCGTGCGCCTTGTCGCCCGCGCTGCCCGCGCTGTACCGGAGCGTCGGCGGCCACGACCCGCCGGGCTCGTAGCTGTGCAGCCGGGCGGACGGGTAGGTGGCGAGGTAGAGCCGGCCCTGGTGGGTGAGCATGGCGTCGGTCTGGGTGAGCCCGGCACGGGTGGCGGTGTCCGGCCTGCCGTCGTCGGCGTCGCCGCGCAGCGGGTCGTACACGCCCGTGCCGCCGGTCAGGTAGCCACCGGTGTAGATCCTGCCGTCCGGTCCGGTGGCCAGCGCGTTGACCGCGGCGGGCAGGACCGGCGTCGCGGGCACGACCCCGCCGGTCGCGCGGCCGGTCGCCGGGTCGTACTTGAAGATCCTGGTGCCGTCCTCCGCCGCGCCCAGGCCGACGAGGACGCCGCCGGTCCACGTGTACCCGGTGACGTCGAGGCCCGGCCGGACGGCCGTCGCGCGCACCGCCCTGGTGGCCAGGTCGTAGGAGTGCAGCACGCCTTCCTTGACGAACCACACCTTGCCGTCGCGGGCCGTCGAGTGGTGCAGGTCCACGTCGGTGATCGCCGCTTCCGTGACCGCGCGGTGCGAACCGTCGGTGTTCTCGATGACGCGCAGCACGAGCAGGGTGCGATCGATCCAGGCGAACAGGCGGTCCCCGGTCCAGGTGAGACCGCCGACCATGGCGTTGTGCGCGTACTCGGCCGGCAGCAGGCTGTCCACGCGCCCGGTCGTGTTGTCGTACCGGACCAGCGCGGCGTTCGTGCCGGTGCCCAGGTAGGTGGCGTTCGCCGCCGGGTCGTGCGCGAGGCTGCGGACGTACTCGGCCCCCGCCACGGCCGGCACCGAGCCGATGGTGGTGAAGGTCCCGTTGTCGTACTTGAAGTAGCGGCCGTCGTTGTAGGTGCCGCCGTAGACCTTGCCGTCCGCTCCGGGTTCGAGGTCCCAGATGAACGAGTACCCGCCCTCCGCGCGGCCGAGGTCGGTGATCGTCGACTGGCCGGGGACGTGCCGGTACAGCTTGGAGTTGGGGTAGGTGCCGAGGTACACGCTGCCGTCGGTGGCCGTCGTGGCGGCCCACCCGCCGACGGTGGGCGTCGCGGCGGAGTCCGGGATGGTGATCGTCCTGGTCACCCGCTCGGTGGCCAGGTCGATGACCGCGAGCCTCGGGTTGGTGTCCGCCGTGCCGGTGTAGAGCGCGTACGCCGCGCCACCGGCGAAGGTCGTGGCGTTCGGCGCGCTGCTCTCGATCTGCACGCCGAGGTCGGTGTGGTCCTCGCCGACCAGGACCTCGTCCCAGTACGCGGTGCCGACGTCGGCCACGCCCGAGTAGACCAGCGCCGACACCGTCGCCGTGCCCGCGGGCGCGACACCGGAGGCGGTGACGACGTTCCACCGCGCCCCGGAGGCCCTGGACCGGGCGCTGCCGAGCAGGTCGCCGGACGCGCCGCGGAAGCGGAGGTAGAGGTCGGCCTCGCCGTCGTCCACCCAGACCTGCGCGTAGGCGGTGTAGCGCGTGCCCGCCACCGCCGGGGCCCCCGGTCGGCTTTCCACGCCGTACGCGCTGCCGGTCGCCGTGTCGGCGACGCGTGCCGTCGTGCGCCCCCGCCAGGTCGCGGCGGTGACCCCACCCGGGCTGTGCGAGCCGCTCCAGCCGGTCAGCCCGTCGTCGAAGCCGCTGTTGACCAGGCGCAGGTCGGCCGCGCGGGCCGGTTGCGCCGACACCGTGCACAGGGTCATCAGCAATGCGACCGGCAAGGCTCTGGACAGTGTTCGACGCACGGGACGCACCTCCGCGGAATTCTCCAGTGACCCGATGGTCGCACCGATGGTGATTTCCGCGGGCGAATCGCGGTGGCAACAAGTTGTCAACGCTGTGCAGCACGCTGCCGGCCCACGCCCTTGCCGCCCCGAAAGGCGTTTCCCGAGGATGGTTCCGCCAATTCTTTGTCGGCAGTGAAGGGAAACATCAAAGGTGAAGCTGAAGAGACGGTTGGCGACCGTGCTCGCCGCCCTGGCGGCCACCGCCTCCGGGCTCGTCGTCGCGCCCGGCACGGCCCACGCCGGGATCTGGCACGACTACCCGCCCGCGGCCAACCGGACGTGCAGCCAGACCGACGTCTACAACGGCACGGCCTACCAGGTGTGCCTTGAGTTCAACTACGCCCGCACGCAGGTGCGCACCGTCGCTTTCATCAACCCCGGCGCGTACACCAACTTCCAGGTCAACCTGCGGCTCAAGTTCGGTGGCGGCGGACCGGACATCACCGATTCGTGCCCGACCATGAGCACGAACGGCAGCCGCGCCTGCTACACCGCCTTCACCGACCTGCGCCGCCCGTACGCGCTGGCCGAAGCCACTTTCGGCATCGCGGGCCAGTGGATGCCCAAACTGCGCTCGCTGGACATGCGCTTGTCCAACAAGGCGCAGGAGGAGGCCAACTGGTGCGGCCCCGCCGCCGCCCAGACGGCGCTCGCGACGATCGGCTACTCGGTGCCGTCGCAGCGCCAACTCGCCGACGAAGTGGACATGAGCTTCAACGGCGTCACCCTGCCCGGCCGGCTCCCGCAGGCGATGAACCGGCACATCCCGTCCGGCGACTGGCAGTACGAGTTCGAGAGCTTCCACGTCGCCCACTTCGACGGCGGCGTGAAACGCATCATCGAGTCACTGGACCGCGGCCGACCGGTGCTCGTGCTGGTGATCCCGAACCGGCTGCCGTGGGCGGGCGACTCCAGCTCACTGCTGCGGCACTACGTCACCATCCACGGGTACGGCGGCACCGTGAACGGTGACGGGTCGGTGGAGCCGAGGACGTTCAAGGTGGCCGACCCGGCGGGCGGGTCGGAGCACGCCGTCGCGGTGGACACCCTCCTGAGGGACAACGCCATGTGGGCCTACGCGTCGCCGGGCAGCATCGCGGTGGTGCGCACCTGACACCCACACCCGCTCAAGACCATCGGCACCCGGCCGCCGGTGGTCTTGAGGGGGTGTTCCCGTCCGGCGGGACGTCGAGCGCGTGCTGTGGGCGAGTATCCCCCCGCGCCTGCATGTCTCCCGCACGTGGACGTGGGCCGGCGTCCCGGCCGTTCCCGACGCGGCAGCGGGCGCGCCCGGGTCCGGCGATTGTTCGAGGGTCGTTGCCCCGACACCTCCATGCCGACATCGAACAACCGGTTGCGGCGAGACAACTTCCGTGTTCGACGAGTCCCACGAAGGTCGCGACCCGGACCGTGTGCCGGCGGCGGTGGTCACCGCCGGCCATCACGCACCGCCGCGCGCCTCGGCCGAGGTACCTGTCGCGGGCCCTCGACAGGCGCGCTCGCCCCGGAGGCCGCGCAGTGTGCCGGGGTGGCGGGGTGGGGTAAAGCCGCCGAATGCGGGACCCGCCGGGTTTTCGCAGGTCGGGGATTGGCGGGTTGTGGACACCCCGGGCGCCTTGACCCGCCGGAAACGGCCTCATTAATTTGTTTAGTCAACGTACTAATTGCCGCCTTGGCAACGTGACGCGCCCCATCCGGCGGGAGGCCTCAGTGGTGAGTTCGTCCGAGCGCGTTCGGTCATCGGTCGCCGCCGTGGTCGTGGCGTTGCTGGGGGCGCTGGTCGCGGTGGCCGCGCCCGCCCGGGCGCACCCCGGGCACGGGGACGAGACGTTCAAAGCGCTCGTCTTCAGCAAGACCGCGGGCTTCCACCACCCCTCGATCGACGCGGGTGTCGCCGCCATCCGCCGGCTCGGCGTCGAGCACGGCTTCACCGTGGACGCCACCACCGACGCCGCCGCGTTCACCGACGCCACCCTCGCCGAGTACGAGGTCGTGGTCTTCCTCTCCACCACCGGCGACGTCCTCGACGCCGCCCAGCAGAGCGCGTTCGAGCGCTACATCAAGGCCGGTGGCGGGTTCGCGGGTGTGCACGCCGCCGCCGACACCGAGTACGACTGGGCCTGGTACGGCGACCTGGTCGGGGCCTACTTCGCCGGGCACCCCGCGCCGCAGGACGCGACCGTCAAGGTCACCGACCCGGCGCACCCGTCCACGGCGCACCTGCCGCAGACCTGGCGGCGCTTCGACGAGTGGTACGCCTACCGCGCCGACCCCTCCCCCGACGTGCACGTGCTCGCCGAGCTGGACGAGACCACCTACACCGGCGGCACGATGGGCTCCAGCCACCCGATCGCCTGGTGCCAGGACTACGACGGCGGGCGCTCCTGGTACACCGGCCTGGGCCACACCGAGGAGTCCTACGCCGAACCGGCCTTCCTGACCCACCTGCTCAAGGGCATCCAGACCGCGGCCGGCGTCGTCGCCGCCGACTGCACCGCCACCCGCACCAACGCCTTCGAGAAGGTCACCCTCGACGACACCACCGCCAACCCGATGGAACTCGCGATCGCCGACGACGGCCGCGTGTTCTACATCGACCGCAACGGCGCGATCCGGGTCGTCCGGCGCGATGGCGCGGTGGTCACCGCCGGCACGCTGAACGTCTACACCGGACAGGAGTTCGGCCTCCTCGGCATCGCGCTGGACCCGGACTTCGCCACCACCAACCACCTGTACCTGTACTACTCCCCCGCCGGAACCGAGTCCGTCGACCGGGTCTCCCGGTTCACGCTGCAAGGCGACACGATCGTGCCCGGCAGCGAGAAGGTCGTGCTCACCGTCACCACCCAGCGCCAGCAGTGCTGCCACGCCGGCGGCGCGCTGGAGTTCGACAACGACGGCAACCTCTACATCACCACCGGCGACAACTCCAATCCGTTCAACTCCGACGGCTACACCCCGATCGACGAGACCCCCGGCCGCGCCCCTTGGGACGCGCAGCGCTCCTCCGCCAACAGCGACAACCTCAACGGCAAGATCCTGCGCATCACCCCGCAGGCCGACGGCACCTACACCGTCCCCGCGGGCAACATGTTCCCGCCCGGCACCGCGAACACCCGGCCCGAGATCTACGCGATGGGCTTCCGCAACCCGTTCCGCATTGGCCTGGACCCGCTGACCAACAAGCTCCAGGTCGCCGACTACGGCCCCGACGCGGGCAGCAGCAACCCACAACGCGGTCCGGACGGCCGGGTCGAGTGGAACATCGTGGACCGGCCCGGGTTCTACGGCTGGCCGTACTGCGTGGGCGACAACACCCCGTACGTCGACTACGACTTCGCCACGGGCGTCTCCGGCACGCCGTTCGACTGCGCCAAGCCCGTGAACGACTCGCCCAACAACACCGGCGTCACCGAACTGCCCGCCGCGATCGGCACCAAGATCTGGCAGGGCAAGACCAGCACCGGCAACCCGGAGATCGGCGGCAGCGGCGCGCCGATGGCCGGCGGCACCTACCGGTACGACCCGGCACTGGACTCGCCGCGCAAGTGGCCCGCCTACTGGGACGGCAAGGCGATCTGGGGCGACTGGAACGACGGCCGGCTGTTCTCGTTGCAGCTCGACGCCGAGGGCACCGGCGTCGCCGACATCAGCCGCATGCTGCCGGGGATGGCGTTCAACCGGGTGCACGCCATGCAGTTCGGCCCGGACGGCGCGCTGTACGTGATCGAGTGGGGTTCCGGGTTCGGCGGCAACAACGCCGACAGCGGCGTCTACCGCATCGACTACGTGCGCGGCGACCGCAGCCCGATCGCGGTGGCCGAGGCCGACAAGACCTCCGGGCACGCGCCGCTGACCGTCCGGTTCGACTCGGCCGGCTCGCGCGACCCCGACGGCGACCCGCTGACCTTCGCGTGGGACTTCGACGGCGACGGCACCACCGACAGCACCGACGCCGCGCCCAGCCACACCTACACCACCAACGGCGACCGCACCGCGCGGCTCACCGTCACCGACGCGGGCGGCCGGTCCGCGGTGGCCAACGTGCGGATCGTCGTCGGCAACACCCCGCCCGTGGTCACGCTGACCGCGCCGGCCGACGGCGGCTTCATCGACTTCGGCGACCAGGTCTCCTACCGGGTCACCGTCACCGACGCCGAGGACGGCACGATCGCCTGCCAGGACGTGGTCGTGCAGCCCGCCCTGGGGCACGACGAGCACTCCCACGGCTATGAGCAGCACCGCGGCTGCGAGGGCCTGGCGCTGATGTCCGGCGACGAAGGGCACGTGGGCGCGAACATCTTCGGCGTCCTCACCGCGAAGTACACCGACAAGGGCGGCGACGGCGCGTCCCCGCTGACCGGCGAGTCGATCCTGGTGCTCCAGCCCAAGCACAAGGAGGCCGAGTACCACACGGCGACCGGCCGCACCGCGGACGGCGTCGGCGAGGACTCGCCGGGCGTGCAACGGGAGACCACCTCCGACACCGGCGGCGGCCAGAACGTCGGGTTCATCACCGACGGCGACTGGTTCTCCCTGCGCCCGGCGACGCTCCAGGGCATCGACCAGGTGCGGTTCCGCGTGGCCGGGGCGTCCGAGGGCGCGCGCCTGGAGGTCCGCGTGGGAGCGCCGGACGGCCCGCTCGCGGGGACGGCGACGTTCACCGGCACCGGCGGGTGGCAGACGTGGACCACGGTCACCGCCGAGATCGCCGACGACGTCCCGGCGGGGTCCGAGCTGTTCTTCGTCACCCGCCGGCCGGAGGGCACCGCGACGACCGGCTACCTGGCCAACCTCAACTGGGTGCAGTTCGCCGGCCGCGGTGTCACGCACAACCAGCGCCCCGCCGTCACCGCCTCCGCCTCGACCACCACGGGCGCCGCGCCGCTGAAGGTGGACTTCACCGCGTCGGCCACCGACCCCGACGGTGACACCCCGATCAGCTACACGTGGGTGTTCGGCGACGGCGGCACCGCCACGGGCGCGTCGGTGAGCCACACCTACGCCGCGCCCGGCACGTTCACCGCCAAGGTCACCGCGACCGACTCCCGCGGCGCGAGCGGCTCGACGACCGTCGCGGTCACCGTCCGCTCCCCCGACGTGACCTGCTTCGCCGGCCGCTCGGACGACTTCCCGGGCTCCTCCCTCGACCGCGACCGGTGGACCACGGTCGTGCGGGAGAACCAGGACCTCGCGGTGCGCGACGGCAGGCTGGTGATCCCGTCCGCACCCTCGGACCTCTACGCGAGCACCAACAACACGCCCAACATCGTGCTCCAGGACCTGCCGTCCGGGCCGTTCCAGGCCACGGCCAAGCTGCGCTTCCCCGCGCGACGCGCCTACCAGCAGGCCGGTCTGGTGATCTACGGCGACGACGACAACTACGCCAAGATGGTGCTGGAGGGCCGGTCGGACACCGACGACGCGGCGAGCCGGATCTTCCAGTTCATCCGCGAGGAGGCCGGGCAGCCCAACGAGGTCGGCGAGTCCAACACCGCGCCGCTGGGCGCGGCGTACCCCGACACCGTGTGGGTCCGGTTCACCAGCGACGGGCAGGACCTGACCGCGTCCTACAGCGCGGACGGGCAGGCGTTCACCGCGATGCCGCAGACCAAGGCGTTGGCGGGCATGGTGGATCCGAAGATCGGGCTGCTCTCGCTGGTCGGCGGCGGCGGTGACCGTCCCGTGGTGGACGCCGAGTTCGACTGGTTCACCATCGTCCCCGACGACACCGCGGCGGTGGACCGGGACGACGAGTTCACCGGCACGGCGCTGGACGGGTGCCGCTGGAACGCGGTCGTCCGCCCCGACCCGACCCGCCACGGCGTCGCGGACGGCAGCCTGCGCATCGACACCAGCGACGGCGACATCTACGGCGGCTCCACCGACGCCCCGGCCAACTTCGTCCTCCAACGCGCGCCCGAGGGCGACTGGGTGGTCGAAACGCGGGTGGACGCGTCGGCGTTCGACGAGCGCTACCAGCAGGCCGGCCTGATCGCCTACCTGGACGACGCGAACTACGTGAAGCTGGACCACCTGGCCGTCAACGAGGCGGGCACACCCGTCCAGCGCGCCGTCGAGCTGCGGACCGAGAGCGGTGACGTGGTCGGCCAACCGCAACCCGGCGCAAACGTGACCGGGGGCGTGTGGCACCTGCGGCTGGCCAAGTCCGGCGACACCTACACCGGTTCGTACAGCGCCGACGGGCAGACGTGGACGACGCTGGAACCGGTGGTCAACACCGGCCTGGCCGGCGCGCGGATCGGCCTGTTCGCCCTGGGCGGCGCGCAGACCGCGTCGAAACCCGCTCTGTTCGGCCACTTCCGGGTGACGACCGACCGGACCGCACCGGTGCTGACGGTGGCCACCGACCCGGCGTCACCGGGCGAGGGCGGCTGGTGGACCGCTCCGGTGACCGTCACCGCGGCCACGACCGACGACCAGCCGGGCCCGGTGCGCGTCGAGCACCGGGTGGGCACGGGCGACTGGACCCCTTACACCGCACCGCTGTCCTTCGCCGACGGCGAGCGCGTGGTCGCGTTCCGCGCGACCGACGCGGCCGGCAACACCTCCCCCGAGCAGGTGGTCCGGGTGAACGTGGACACCGCGCCCCCGGTCACCAAGGCCGAACGCGGCTCCTCCGCCGCCCGGGTCAAGCTCACCGCCTCCGACGCGACGTCCGGCGTGGCCCGCACCGAGTACCGGATCTCGGGCGGGAGGTGGCAGGTCCACCGGGGCGGCGAGATCAGGGTCAAGCCGAACGGCAGGCAGTACGTGGAGTACCGGTCGATCGACGCCGCCGGCAACGTCGAGGCCATCGGCCGCTACACGCCCCGGCGGGGCCACGACGACTGCATGGACGACATCTGACGGGTCACCGCCCGCCGGCGCTAGCCGCCGGCGGGCAGGCCGATGACCGTCCGGTCCCCGTACTCCCACAAGGGGTGCATGGTGACCGCGCCGATCCGCCAACCCCGACCCACCCGCGTGAGCCGGTAGTCGTAGCGGCCACCGAGCACCCACAGCCGTCCGCCGACCAGCGGGCCGTCGCGGTGGGCGGCCTGGAAGTCGGCGGTGGCGGTGGCCTCGCGTCCGGTCACCAACACCGCCTGGTTGGCCAGCACGTGCTGGGTGGCGGCCAGGTGGCCCAGGTTGCGCCGCCAGTCGGCGACGAGCGCGGCGGCGGGCACGGTGGCCGGTTCACCGCCGACGAGCCGGGTGTAGTCCACGCGGACCTCGGGCGTGAAGACCTGCACGAGCCGGTCCCACTGCCTGAGGTCGAAGCGCACGGCCATCTCCCGGGTGGCGGCCAGCGGATCGGTGATCACGTCCTCAGCGTCGGCCTCCGTGGCGGTGACGCCGACCACGGCGATCGCGGCTCCGGTGCTCAAGACCGACCTTCGGGTGACGTGGCTCGACATTGGCCCTCCTCAGGAATTCCAACGGGTGCTGGCCCCGGCCGTCACGTCGAGGACGGTGCCGGAGATGTAGCGCGCGTGCGGTGAAGCGAGGAACGTGATGGCGTCGGCGACGTCCTCGGGTTCGATCAGCCCGACCGGTTGGGTGTTGTAGGAGCGCAACGCCTTCTCCAGGTCCTCCGGACCCGTTCCGCCCGCCCACTTGTAGGTGGCCTCGTTGAGCACCATCGCCGTGCGCACGCCGGTCGGCGCGACCCCGGACACCCGCACCCCCAGCGGACCCACCTCGGTGGCCACCGCCTTGATCAAGCCGATCACGCCCCACTTCGCGGCCTGGTAGTGCGGCAGCAGCGGCGCGCCGTGGCGGCCCTCGCTGGAGGACACCACGACGATCGACCCGCTCCGGCGCGCCACCAGGTGCGGGATGACCGCGCGCATGGTGTTCGCGACGCCGGTCAGGTTGACGTCGAGGACGTCGGCGAACTGCCGGGGGCTCATGTCGGCCATCGCGTTGAAGCTGTTGATGCCGGCGTTGGCGACCACGACGTCCAGCCGGCCGAACTCGCGCACCACCTGCCGGGCGACGTCCTGGAGCCGGCCCGCGTCGCGCACGTCGGCCTTGACCGTGGTGCACCGACGGCCCTTCGCGCGGACCAGGCGGCCGGTCTCCGCCAGCTCGGCCTCGCTGCCCAGCGGGTAGTCCAGCTCGATCGCACCCGGCGAGGCGATGTCCAGCGCCACGACGTGCGCGCCCCGCTCGGCCAAGGCCACGGCGGTGGCCCGGCCGATGCCGCGGGCCGCACCGGTCACCAACGCCACGTGGTCGCGCAACGACCCGCCACCCCGCGTCCCGGTGGTTCCCTGCTCGGCGAACGCGGACCCGGTGGTGGCGACGACCCCTGCGGCCACGGTGACACCTGCCCCGGCCAGCAGGGACCGGCGGGTCACTCGTTCGACCGCGTCACGCCGCGGTCCAGGCGTCGATCCCGTTGCTTCCCTCATGCCGCCGATCGTGTCCAGGCCGGCGGGACCACGTCCAAGACCTGGAGCGATGCCCAACAGGCATGGCACTGTTTGCGTTCACACACAAGAGGTACGAGTGGCTAATTTTTCTTGCACGTCAACTTCAAACGCGAGGTTAGCGCTAACAAGATGGCAGAAACCGGACATTGCCGCCGCCTGCCGGGGGTGGTTAGCGTGCCGGAAGGCGCCGGTGCCCCGATCCGGGTACCGGCCGCACGTCCGCACCCCGCGCGCACCGGGACCCACCGCCACCTCGGCCGCCTGCGTCAACCGAAGGGAAGACAAGGTGAGATCAGCCGCTACCGCAGCGAAGTGGTCTACCGCCCTGGCGGTGCTCCTCTCCGCCGCGCTGCTGCCCACCCCGGCGGGCCCGCCCGAGGCCTCGGCCGCCGTCCAGGCGACGTTCTACGTCTCCCCCGACGGCGACGACGCCGGCCCCGGCACGATCACCGCGCCGTTCCGGACCGTCCACCGCGCCAGGGACGCCGTCCGCGCCGTCAACACGACCATGTCCGGGGACATCCAGGTGTACCTGCGCGGCGGCACCTACCCGGTGCGCAGCACCCTCGACCTGACGCCCGCCGACTCGGGCATGAACGGCCACCGGGTCGTGTACTCGGCCTACCCCGACGAGACGCCGGTGCTCGACGGCGGCGTCCGCGTGACCGGCTGGACGCAGCACAGCGGCAACATCTGGAAGGCCCCGCTCACCCGCGCCACCAAGCTGCGCGCGCTCTACGTCAACGACAAGCGCGCTTTCATGGCCAGCAAGACGATCACCTCGCAGGGCTGCCACGGCACCTACACCGTCAACGCCGGCCAAGCGCCGTGGGCGTGGGAGTCGGGCTCGCAGTGCGACGGCGCCCGGTACTCCCCGTCCGACCTGCCCGCCATCTCCCGCAACGCCGAGGACGTCGAGATCGAGACGGCGACGACGTGGCAGACGGCCATCGCGGGCGTCCGCCAGGTCACCACGAGCGGTGACGGCTCCAGCCGGGTCGCGCTGTTCCAGCAACCGGGCGGGGCGATCGCGCAGGGCGCGTTCAACGGCAACTTCCAGACCGGCGGCAGCCACAAGTTCATGAACGCCTACGAGTTCCTGGACTCACCGGGCGAGTTCCACTTCGACCGGGCGAACCAGACGGTCTACTACTACAAAGCCGCCGCCGAGGACATGGCGACGGCGGCGGTCTACGCGCCCGACAACCTGACCACCCTGCTCCGAATCGCCGGCACCTCGACCACCAACCACGTCCGCAACATCACGTTCTCCGGCATCACGGTGCAGCACTCCGACTGGAACCTGTTCACCGTGGCCGGTTCCGCGTTCAAGCAGGCGCAGCAGGGCAACCTGGGCAACACCGCGTACGCCAAGGGCAACTTCCACGTCTACTACTACCGCAACGTGGACGTCACGCCGGGCATCGTCCACGTGGAGAACGCCGACGGCATCCGGTTGATCCGCAACCGCGTGCGGCACACCGGCGCGGACGGGATCACCATGGTCAACGACGTGCAGAACGCGCAGGTGATCGGCAACCACACCAACGACGTCGCCGGGTCCGCCATCACCGTGGGCCACCCGCAGCACGTCTACATCGGCGACCACACGTCGTCCAACCGCGAGAAGTACCCCGCGCACGTCGAAGGCCTGCCGAAGAACATCGAGATCAAGAACAACCACCTGTACGACAGCGCGGTGCTGTTCAACGGGCACAGCCCCATCTCGGCGTACTTCGTGGACACCCTGACCGTGCAGCACAACCGGATCGAGAAGGCCCCGTGGAACGGCATCACGATGGGCTGGGGCTGGTGGAACTTCGACGGCTCATCGGGCTCCATCGCCCCCAACCGGCCCACGACCGCGGCGCGCAACAACAACATCAGCTACAACCACATCATCGACACCGTGCAGCGCCTCAACGACACCGCGCCCATCTACACCCTGGGCAGCCAGCCGAACACCACGATCGCCGGCAACTACCTCCAAGGCGTGCCCGCCGGCCACAAGTACGGGCTCCACCCGGACGAAGGCTCGGCGTACATCACCTTCCGCGACAACGTGGTGAGCGTGGACAAGAACGTCACGTGGCTCATCAACTCCGACGACTTCGGGCGCAAGCACGACCTGAGCATCACCGGGACCTACGGCCCGATCAACAAGGTGTCCAACAAGAACCTGCCGAACAGCACCATCCACGACATCATCGTCTCGTCCGACTACGTGTGGCCCGCGCCGGCGCACAGCATCGCCGTGAACTCCGGGCTGGAGGACGCGTACCGGGACATCATCCCGCCGAACCTCCTGTCGTTGCCCGACTACGTCCTGCCGGACAGCACGTTCGTGGGCGCGGGCACGTCCTCCATCCCGATCCGCAGCGCCGGCGACCCGTCCAGGACCGTCTGGCTGGCCCCGCTGGGGACGACCACCTTCGCCGTCGGCCCGACGATGACCAGGGCGGGCGGCACGGCCACGACCATCGACGTCCCCGCGGTGACCGGTGACTACCGGCTCTACGTCGTGGACGCGCAGGGCAGGCGGTCGGCGGAGTCGAAGGCGCTCGCCCGGCGGCAGGGCGGCACCCAGCCGAGCGCCGCGACGATCGTCGGCGGCCAGTCCGGCCGGTGCGTGGACATCAGCGGCGCGAGCACGGCCAACGGCGCGCAGGCGCAGCTGTGGGACTGCCACGGCGGCACCAACCAGCGCTTCACCCACACCGCGGGCAGGCAGTTGCAGGTGTACGGGAACAAGTGCCTGGACGCGAGCAACCAGGGCACCACGAACGGCACCGCGGTGGTGATCTGGGACTGCAACGGCCAGACCAACCAGCAGTGGAACGTCAACGCCAACGGCACGATCACCGGCGTGCAGTCCGGGCTGTGCCTGGACGCCAATGGCGCGGCCACCGCCAACGGGACCCGGATCATCCTCTGGTCGTGCGGCGGCGGAGCCAACCAGCAGTGGAGCCTGCGCACCTGACCCGCGTCACGGGCGTCGGCGGCGGGTTGTTCTGCTCCTGCGACTGCCGCAGCTCCTCCGCCCGGTGCTCCAGCTCCTCCTTGCGCCGCGCGGACAGCCACGCCGTGCCGCCGANG